>JAICXS010000171.1 GCA_025934615.1 Nitrospiraceae bacterium | reverse complement strand
GCTTCATGCCGTCTCATGGGAGGTGCTCGAAGCGGAAACGGGCCGGGCGTCCTCGGCATGGCGGGACGCGGCTCGCGTCTTTGCGACAGCCAAACGTGCCGTCATTGTTGTCGGGCAGGGCGTCTTGCGTCATCCAGGCGGACTAGACATTACGACCAATCTCATGGATCTGTTGCTGTTGACGGGACACCATGGCCGACCCGGATGCGGGCTAGCAACCCTTTCCGAGGAGAATAACGATCAGGGAGCCGTTGAAATGGGGGCGGTTGCCGAATTTCTCCCAGGACCGAGCGATTTGACGGATCGTCACGCGCGCGAACGTCTCGCCGGACTGTGGAAAGAAGAATTGCCTCAAGGCACTGGCCATACGCTGACGGGAATTCTTGAAGAGGCGAAGAAGGGCGTCGTCAAGGCTATCTATGTCGTCGGAGAAAATCCCGTCGGATCGCTGCCGCCATCGTCACATGCAAAGGAAGCCTTGCAGCAATGTGAATTTGTTGTCTGTCAGGAGCTGTTCATGACCGAGACCGCAGCGCTGGCGCATGTCGTATTCCCCGCGGCCTCCTATGCCGAAAAGGAGGGCACGTTCACGAATACCGAAGGCCTGGTCCAGCCGGTCAGGCAGGCCATCGATACAGTCGGTGAGAGCCGTCCGGACTGGGAGATTTTGTCCGCACTTTCTGTGCTGATGGGCTATCCCATCGAATATGGAGACGCGAAGGAGATTTTCAAAGAAATCCGATCGGTCATTCCAGGCTATGCCCTCTTAGGTCCTGTGCCGACTCCGCCTCGGCCTGACGCCGGCGCCGTCATGCAATATCTGCAGTCGGGCTACGCTGAAGACCTGACCAATCGCTATCGCGTTTCAGGTGATGCCCGAGGGGCGAATGGCGAGAGGGATGGACAGAGCTTGACCCTCGTGCTGACACAAAGCTTGTTTCACTCGGGAAAGTTTTCCACCCGTGCTAAAGGACTACTTGACGTAGAAGCGGACGGAAAGCTGGCGTTGAATTCCATCGAAGCGGCCAAATTGAACGTGAGGGAGGGAGACCGAGTCCGCGTGTTCAACGATCGCGGCGAGATGACCACGACCGTAACTTTACGCGATCGACTGCCCGATGGCCTGGTTACATTCCCTGAGCATTTTGATGAGCAGGCCTTGTCGCTGATGCCGCTGGCCGTCGATGATCGAACAGGAGTGCCGTATTATCGAGCGGCGCGCGTCAGAATCGAGAAGGCAAGAGGTTAGAGGCAATGGCACGACGAGGAATTATTCTTCCCGCCCCTGCTCCCTCGCCACGTGCGGTGACTTTCCGGAGGAAACGAGATGACTGAAATCGGGTTACGAGCGGTAATATCGCTGGCGCAAATCGCGGCCGTCATGGGCGTGGTCATGCTGACCGTGATGATCCTGACGCTGGCGGAGCGGAAAGTCTTAGGTTGGATGCAGGACCGGATGGGACCCATGGAAGTCGGCCCATATGGCATTCTGCAACCCATCGCCGACGGGCTGAAACTCTTCTTTAAGGAAGACATCGTGCCGGCCGGCGCCAATAAGTTTTTGTTCAGCCTCGCGCCGATCCTCGCCCTGGTGCCGGCCTTGATCGGGTTCGCCGTGATTCCGTTCGGGCCGAACGACACGATCGAGGTGTTCGGCCTGCAGATCAAGCCCTTCATCGTGAGCGACATTAATATCGGAATTCTCTATATTCTCGCCTTTACCTCGATCGGTGCTTACGGCATTATTCTCGGCGGCTGGGCCTCGAATAGTAAGTATTCACTGCTCGGCGGGCTCCGCTCCGCAGCACAGATCATCAGTTACGAGCTCAATGTCGGACTGGCCATCGTCGGGGTCATCTTGCTGTCCGGATCGTTGAGCCTGGTCAAAATCACGGAAGCGCAATCGGGCTGGTTTTGGAATTGGTTCGTGATCGCGCTGCCGTTCCCCCAGATCTTCGCCTTCGTGGTGTACGTCATCTCCTCCGTGGCGGAAACCAACCGCCTTCCCTTCGACTTGCCGGAAGCCGAAAGCGAACTCGTGGCCGGGTTCTTTACCGAGTACAGCGGCATGCGGTTCGCCTTCTTTTTCATCGCGGAATACGCCAACATGATTCTCGTATCGTGCATCGCCGCCATTCTCTTTCTCGGCGGTTGGAACGCGCCTGCTCCCTTCTTGCAGTTCAACGGCTCACTGGCGAATTTGGCATGGCTATCGGGCATCTTTTGGTTTACCGTGAAGGTGTACTTCTTTTTGTTCCTCTTTTTCTGGATACGAGCGACGCTCCCGCGGCTACGGTACGACCAGTTGATGCGGTTTGGATGGAAGGTGATGCTGCCCATTGCGCTGGCGAATATTTTAATCACATCGATTGCGGCCTATCTGTTTCCGCGATGAACGGAGGCGACTAAGCAAGTGTGTCATTGGGTCATGCATGATATGGGAACCGTCTTCTAAAATTACTCAGTTACTGAATCACTTTTATGATGAACTTCAAAACCTGGCTGAAATCGATTACGTTCTATGAAATCCTCGTCGGAATGCGGGCGACGATGAAACATCTCCTGCATTACAAGCCGATCACGTTGCAATACCCACATGAGAAGCGGACGCTGCCGGACAGCTACCGCGGCATGCTGGCGCTCCTTCGGTATGACGATGGCACGGAGAAGTGCGTGGGCTGTGACCTGTGCGAGGCGGCATGCCCGTCGCGGGTCATCCGCGTCGTCAGTTCGGAAGTACCCGGCGAACCGACGAAACGATTCGCCAAAGAATATTATATGGACATGACCCGCTGTCTGTTTTGCGGGCTCTGCGTGCAGGCCTGTCCCGTCGATGCCCTGGGCATGACACGCGAGTTCGAATGGTCAGTCTATGACAAGCGCCAACTCCATCTGAACAAGCAACAGCTGTTGGCGATCGGCGACCGTTCCTATCCTGTGCGCGAGAAGCGACTGGAATTGCAGCACCCCAACGTCGCCTTCTTCAACGTCGCCTATAAAACACTTCCCCAGAAAGCATCTTAGTGTGGCGACGCTTTTCTTCTCTTATTTTTCCGGCGTTATTGTCCTGGCGTCCATTTTGGTCGTCGCGCTGCGCAATCCTGTCCATAGCGCCCTCGCCCTGCTCATTATGTTTTTTCATGTCGCCGGACTGTACATCACGCTTCACGCCGAGTTTCTGGCCGCGGTACAGATCATCGTGTACGCCGGCGCGATCCTAGTTCTCTATCTCTTCGTGGTCATGCTGCTCAACGTGAAACGCGATGAGCATTACCATGCGCAATACCCGTTGGGCGCCGTACTTGGCGTCACGATTCTTACGGAGGCGCTCTTACTGATCGTGCAGCACAGCTTCTCGAAAGAGACCGCCACCGCCGACCTCGGGGCCACGGATGGAAAGCAGGTCCTTGAAGGGAATACAGAAACCATCGGAGAGGCCTTGTACTCAACGTATTTGTTTTCCTTTGAAGTCGCCTCCCTGATCTTGCTGGTGGCCATGATCGGCGCGATCATTCTCGCGAAGCGCGACCTTTTCGAAGCGCGCAACTAACATGGCAAAAATGAAAACTGGAAAGACGCGACCAATTTTTTAGTTTTCAATTGGTATTGACCATGGTTCCATTAAGTTACTACGTCATTCTCAGCGCGATTGTGTTTACCACGGGGCTGGTCGGAGTGTTGATTCGCCGGAACATCATCATCATTCTGCTCTCGATCGAGCTCATGCTGAACGCGACAAATATTAACTTCGTAGCCTTTTCTCGCTACCTGGGCAATGTGTCCGGACAAGTCTTCGTATTTTTTACGCTCACGGTCGCCGCCGCGGAAGTCGCGGTCGGGTTAGCGATTATCATTGCTCTGTATCGAAGCAAGTCCAGCATCAACGTCGATGAATTCCAGCTCTTGAAATGGTGAGCGGTCAAGCCTGATGGACGGCGTCTTTTATAAATTGATTCCGCTCCTTCCCTTTCTGGCGTTTCTCGTCGTCGGCTTAGGTGGTCATTGGATCAAATCGCGTGCACACCTCATTGCTGTACCGGCCGTGTTCGGTTCCTTGCTGCTCGCCCTGCTCGCCCTGCTCGAAACCGCCGGCGGGAAGAACATTGCCATTCCGCTCTATAGCTGGGTGGCCTCCGGCGATGTGCATATCGAATTCGGTCTGTATGTCGATCGTCTCACGGCCGTCATGCTCATGCTCGTGACCATCGTGAGCTCGCTCGTTCATGTTTATACCATCGGATACATGCACGGCGATAAAGGGTATGCCCGCTTCTTTGCCTACATCGCACTCTTTACCTTCTCGATGCTCATGCTCGTGATGGCGGACAACTTTCTACAACTGTTCGTCTTTTGGGAAGCCGTGGGACTGTGCTCCTATCTCTTGATCGGTCATTGGTACGAGCGCGATGCGGCGCGGTCGGCCGCGACGAAAGCGTTCATCGTGAACCGCATCGGCGATTTTTGGTTTCTTCTCGGGTTGCTGCTGGTCCTGTTGACCTTTGGATCGCTCGAGTATCGGCACGTGTTGGCTCAGGCTCCCGATTTCTCCGGCGCCACGACCAATCTGTTGGGTCCCTTCGGGGGCATGTGGCAGGTTTCGACGATCACCCTCATCTGCGTCCTGCTCTTTATCGGCGCCATCGGCAAATCAGCGCAATTCCCGCTGCACGTGTGGCTGCCCGATGCGATGGAAGGGCCGACGCCGATCTCCGCACTGATCCATGCCGCGACCATGGTCACGGCCGGCGTGTTTATGGTGGCGCGACTGGCGCCGCTCTATAATGTCTCGCCGACGGCGATGACGATCGTCGCGGCGACCGGCGCGCTGACGATGCTGCTGGGCGCCAGCATTGCCCTCACGCAGAATGACATTAAACGCATTGTTGCCTATTCGACCGTCAGCCAGCTCGGCTACATGGTGATGGCCTGCGGCCTGGGAGCCTATACCGCCGGCATGTATCACTTGTTGACGCACGGCGCATTCAAGGCGCTCCTCTTTCTGGCATCTGGCTCGGTCATCATTGCGCTGCACCATGAGCAGGATATTCGCCGGATGGGAGGCCTGAAAGACAAGTTGCCCACCACCTACTGGACCATGGTCATCGGCTCTCTTGCGTTGGCCGGCTTTCCCTTCACGAGCGGCTTCTTCAGCAAGGACGAAATCTTAATCGGCGCGTGGCAGGCAGGCGCCTTCGGTCAAGTGTTAGCCGTTCTCGGCCTGCTGACTGCGGGGCTCACGGCCTTCTATAGCTTTCGCCTCATCTTCGTTGTGTTTTGGGGCAACTCACGAGTCGATTCCCATCATGTTCAACCCATTCATGAGCCATCCTCCATGATGACGATCCCGCTCATTGTTTTGGCGGTGCTGAGTATCGGAGCCGGCTACCTCGGAATTTCACACTTCCT
>JAICXS010000294.1 GCA_025934615.1 Nitrospiraceae bacterium | reverse complement strand
GGCTGCCACACTTGGATGGAGGGATACGTCCGAAGGACCGGCACCACCACTGCACGGAAGGCCGCATAAAATGACGGATCGCAAAACATAGGGGCACGGACCGTTGCAAGGCTCATCAACAAGGTCTCCAGGCATCCGGGCCGGTGAAAGACCTTATCTTGAAGCTGAGAGATGGTTTCAACCCCTTCGGCTTGCACCTGCTCCCAGACACGCCGCTTCAGCGGGCCATCGACGTAATCTCGAAAGTCATAGCCGAACCCATGGAAGAGTCCGTCCAGAAGCAGGCGAACTTCCGTCTCTTCCAATAGCGGCTCATTCGTAAGACCCATAGTGCTAGCGCTCCAACGACGCCGTCAGCTTTCAGCTCTCGGCCGCCAGCAAGCCGAATGCGGATTGTTCACGGCTGATTACCCTTACCGATACAACCACACGCGCAGGAGCGAGAGCAATTGATCGGGATCCACCGGTTTGGACAGGTAATCCGAGGCGCCGGCTTCGATGCATCGTGTCCGATCGACTTTCATGGCTTTGGCCGTGACGGCAATGATGGGCAGCGAGGCAAATTCCGGCATTTTTCGAATCGCATGCATGGTCTGGTACCCGTCCATCTCCGGCATCATGATGTCCATGAGCACGATGTCGAAATCCGGCTGCCGTTTTAACTGTTCAATCCCGTCGAACCCGTTTTCCGCATAGACCGCCTGCATGTGGTGCTGCTCAAGAATGCTGGTCAGCGCAAAAATATTCCGGATGTCGTCGTCGACAATCAAAATTTTCTTGCCGGCCAAAATGGGATCCGATTGCCGCGATCGATCCAGTAACTGCCGCTGCGACGACTCGAGCGTGGCGGGGGACCGGTGGAGGAAGAGCGCCGTTTCATCCAAGAGGCGCTCCGGCGATTTCACGTCTTTAATAATGATCGCCTCGGTCATCTGGACCAGTTCGTTCTCCTCTTGGCGCGTCAACTCCTTCCCGGTATAGACAATGATGGGCAGGTTCGCCAATCCGAGTTCCGCGTGGATACGTTGGATCAGGTCCTTTCCTTCCATGTCCGGCAGGCGCAAGTCCAGCACCATACAATCGAACCGCGCCTGCTTGAGCGCATTGAGCGCTTCCTCTCCGGTGCCGACCGAGGTCGCCTGCACATCGCCGCCCGCGATGAGTTCCATCATGCTCTGTCGTTGGTCGGCATTGTCTTCGACGATCAAGAGGTTTTTGGACGGACGATCGATGAACGCGATCATCTCATCGAACGCCTTCTCCAACCATTCCCGGCTGACCGGCTTACTGAGGTACCCGAAGGCGCCGAGCTTCAGTCCGCGCTGCCTGGCTTCCTCGACCGAAATAATATGGACCGGAATGTGTCGCGTGATGGGATCGTGCTTCAACCGATCCAGAATCGCCCATCCATCCTTGTCCGGCAGGCAGAGATCGAGCGTGATCGCGGCCGGCTTGAAGCGGCGTGCCAGGCCGAGGCCGGCTTCGCCGTTCGCCGCGACCAACCCCTTCATGCCCTTCTCCCGCGCGAGGTCCAAGAGAATCTTGGCAAAGGGCGCGTCATCTTCCACGATGAGCAGCACACGATCGTCCGCTTGAATCGTCCCGCGATCGTCCGGCACTTCCATCGGCACCTCGGCCTCGACGTATTCGAGGGCCGGCTCATCGGATACTGTGATCGCTCGGAGTTCCGGCCGGCGCGTGGCCAGGACCGGAGCGGACGGACGCGGCGCCACGGTACTGGAACTGTAGACCCTCGGCAGAAAGAAGGTAAAGGTACTGCCCACCCCCGGCGTGCTGCTGACGGTAATCTCTCCTCCGAGGAGCCGGGCAATCTCGCGACTGATGGAGAGGCCCAATCCTGTGCCTCCGTACTTCCGGCTCGTCGTGCCGTCCGCCTGTTGGAAGGCCTCGAAGATAATCCGCAGCTTATCAGGCGAGATGCCGATCCCCGTATCCGTGACGGAAAAGGCCAGGACGCAGTCGGCTTGATTCAGCCCGATGTGATCCCTATCCCATCCCGTGACGACTTTTTCGATGCGCAACGAGACCTTGCCCTGTTCGGTAAACTTGATCGCATTCGAGATGAGATTTTTGAGGACCTGTTGCAAGCGCATGCCGTCCGTTTGAATCGCCGACGGCAAGCCGGCAATGCGTTCGATGTCGAACGACAGCCGCTTGTTTTGCGCCACCTCGCGGAATGTGCGATCGACGTAGTCGGTGAGCTCGGCAAATCCCACCGGACTAATGGACACGCCCATGGTACCCGATTCGATTTTCGCAAGGTCCAGAATGTCATTGATAAGCGCCAAGAGGTCGCTCCCGGACGCGTAAATCGTCTGGGCGAATTCGACCTGTTTGGGCGTCAGTGTTTCTTCCCGGTTATCCGACAAGAGTTTCGACAGGATCAACAGACTGTTCAACGGCGTGCGCAGCTCGTGCGACATGTTGGCCAAGAATTCCGATTTATATTTGGACGAGAGCGCCAACTGGGCGGCCTTTTCTTCGAGCGCCAACCGCGCTTCCTCCACTTCTCGATTCTTGGTTTCCACCTGAGTATTTTGGTTCGCCAACAAATTGGCTTTCTCTTCCAGCTGCTCGTTGGTACGGCGTAACTCCTCTTGCTGTTGACGCAAGAGTTCTTCGGATTTGCGCAGCGTTTCAGCCTGACGTTCCAATCGCTCGTTGGTCGTTTTCAATTCGTGCTGCTGGGCTTGCAATTCAGCCGTCAAGGCTTGCGACTGCTTCAGGAGATCTTCCGTTCTCATATTGGCGGCGATCGTGTTTAAGACGATCCCGATCGTCTGCTTGAGCTGGTCCAGGAACGTCACGTGAATATCGCTGTAGCGATTGAACGAGGCCAGTTCGATGACGGCCTTGACCTCTTCCTCGAAGAGAATCGGCAGCACCAAAATATTATAGGGAGTCGCGGAGCCGAGGCCCGAACTGATCTGAATGTATTCGGGCGGAACGTTCGTGACGACGATCCGTTCCTTTTCAAGCGCGCACTGACCCACGAGCCCTTCCCCGGCCTTAAAGACATTCGAGACGCCTTTGCGGGTGCGGAACGCGTAGCCGCCGAGCAATTTCAGCAGCGGCTCCCCTTCCGCCGAATCGTTGATGTAGAACACCCCTTGCTGCGCGTTCACGAGCGGGACCAATTCCGACAAGATCAGATTGGCCACCGTCGTCAAGTTTTTCTGACCTTGTAGTTTGTTGGTGAACTCCGCCAGGTTGGTCTTGAGCCAATCCTGCTCCATGTTCTTCTGCGTCGTGTCTTTGAGGTTGCGGATCATCTCGTTGATATTGTCCTTCAACGAGGCCACCTCGCCGAGGGCTTCGACGTTGATCGACCGCGTCAGGTCGCCCTTCGTCACCGCCGTCGCGACTTCTGCAATCGCGCGCACCTGATTGGTGAGATTGGCCGCAAGCTGGTTCACGTTGTCCGTGAGGTCTTTCCAGAGGCCGGCGGCTCCAGGCACGCTGGCTTGGCCGCCGAGTTTGCCTTCCGTGCCGACCTCGCGTGCGACCGTCGTGACCTGATCCGCAAACGTCGCCAGCGTATCGATCATTTCATTGATCGTATCGGCCAACGCCGCGATCTCGCCTTTCGTTTCCACTGTGAGTTTGCGTTTCAAGTCGCCGTTCGCCACCGCGGTCACGATTCTCGCGATGCCGCGCACCTGGCTGGTCAAGTTACTCGCCATCGAATTGACGTTGTCGGTCAAGTCCTTCCAGACACCGCCGACGCCGCGTACTTCGGCCTGACCGCCGAGCTTCCCTTCGGTGCCGACTTCGCGCGCGACACGCGTGACTTCCGACGCGAACGAGTTCAACTGGTCCACCATCGTATTAATGGTGTTTTTCAACTCCAAGATTTCACCTTTCACATCGACGGTGATTTTCTTCGACAGGTCGCCGTTGGCCACCGCCGTCGTCACCTGCGCGATGTTGCGGACCTGGCTGGTCAAGTTGCTCGCCATAAAGTTCACGTTGTCGGTCAAGTCCTTCCAGACACCGCCGACGCCGCGCACGACAGCCTGCGCG
>JAICXS010000143.1 GCA_025934615.1 Nitrospiraceae bacterium | reverse complement strand
TGTCTCCAGGCCTTGGCGTACGATATCCGGGCGTCCAATCCAGCTGTCTTTCAACACTGCGCCAAGAACCCGTCCTCGAAGTTGGCGGCTGACGACTTCCGCTTCCGGTAATTCAGGCATGGGTGGCCCGTGCGTCGAGACGAGCAATTAGTTGGCAAAATGTTTTGGAGAGGGCCGCTTCAAAGGCCTTCATCGACGCGTAGTGCTTTCGAATCGTCAGTTGATTTCGTGGAGAGGGATGCGGAAATGAAAGCACGTTATAGGACGGCCTGTGCGCCACCCGATCTTTCGAGGACAGACTGACTCGCCCGACCGCCGCGGCCGCGGTTTTTCCAAACGTCACAATGACAGAAGGCCGCAGAACGTGAATTTCTTGACTAAGATAGCCCACGCAAGCTTGCACCTCACACCGCCGCGGTGAACGGTTCGAGATCGACTGGTTGCCTGAAGCCGGATGGCATTTCACGACATCAGTCATGTAGAAGAGATCCTCCAAATCTCGATAGTGCGGATGTGCGACCTGGAACAGGGCGCGCCGAATCAACATTCCGGCCGGACCGGTGAACCGCCGTCGCTGTTCCCAGCTTTTGTAGCCGGGCGCCTCCCCAACCAGCAAATATCCCGTGCAGCGAGTCCCGTAGGCATCCGATTCAAATTGACGCCAAGGGTTCATTGACGAACAGAGCCGGCAGGCCGCGATCTCACTCTGCAGTCTGCCGAGTGAAAAGGCGCGCCGACTGTGTGAATTGACGCCAATGCCCCGAGATGGTTCGATCTCCATCAATTCAGCGATCTCCTGTGGACGCAATGGCCTCCAACTTGACCACCATATTTGACACACGTTGCAGACGGAGTGCAACGGTCGCTATACTGCCTGCGTGGCAAGTAAGTGTGCCGTAAAGAGAGGACGGAACGATGCGACAGATGACGGTCGAACAGGTTGAATCGCGACTCAGCGCGATTCGGTGTCCGATTTGCAAAACCAACTCATTTTCGATCGACCGCCGCAGCATGCAGCCGGATGGCGAATGGAAAGCGGGATGCATGAAATGCCGCTACTCCTTCCCGGTGCACACCGATATGGAATTTTATGAACGCACACAACCGGATATTCCCTATCATTTGAAGAGCATCCCGTGCCCCAAATGCGAGACGCATGGCGTGAAGCTTGATTTCCGGATCGTCCTCTCGGTCCGTGAAGCTTTTTACTTCGTCACCTGTCATTCTTGTGGCCATGCATTCCCGGAAAAGTCTTCGCTGGAATCATTTGAGTAGCGTTTGCGGGCGGCAAGTGGTGTATACTACCGTCATGGCTAATACGACTCCTCAACCCCCCGAGCCTTCTCAACGGCAATCTGAGAAGGCGGAGCAGACCGACCAAGAGCCAAAGGCCAGAAAACAGATTCCGCTCGTCTCAGTTCCCAACGATCGAGACATGATGGCCGAGGAAATGGCCGAGCTGTTCGACGAGGATAAAGTCACGCATAAGCACGGCAGCTCCGAACCCGAAGCTGACTGAGATCACACCGGGCGAATCATCCGCACAGACGTCGTCCGTTTCACCCGTCTCATACTCCCGGGACTCTTCTGTTCTATTCCTCTGATGTGAACAATGGCTCCTCGATGCCACTCGCTTACAGATCCATTGTTGTCCGCTTCGTCACGATCTAAGCGGCCTACTTCAGGTCTTCCTGTTTCATTGCAGAGCCAGGCCCGGCTATCTCCCTTCAGCACCCTCAGTTCGCTGACGACTCGAAAGACATCCGGATCTCTCCGCACGATGGTAGCACCGTCTTTTCGAAGAATAGCGTATGAGAATTTCAGCGCGTCCTTGATCAATCCCACTTCCTGATCGATGGCGGTAATCCACGGCGGTGAAACCCAGGGACGTTCTTCGTGACACCAGTCATCGTTTTTAATGAGTGCGGGGCACGAGTGCTCATGTAAACAAGGACTATAGATCGTACAGGCACGGAGCATAAGCAGCCGGTCTCTGAGATGATGGAGATTGCGGGTCGTCTGCCTCAACGCCGGCTCGACGATGATGAGTGCGCCATGATGATCGAGTCGGTCGAGAAGCATCTGAATCAGGTGGACCTGCCGCTGGACGGCATCGTCGGCTGTCCGATACAACTCGTTAAGCGTGTTGGCCATGACGATGAGATGATAGGGATTCGATTGATCGATCGACTTGATCCACGCATTTCGTTCAAGGTCGACATGTAGACAGTGAAGTCGGGCAGATTCCGGCGCATTGATTCGACAATACGCAGTCCACAAAGCCTTTGCCTCGTCAAGAGCAGCTCGCACACTATCGACTGCGGTTACCTCAATGCCGCGCGCCCTTCTGGAAGACTGCTCCATCCAATCGAGGACGGCAAGTGAGGCGGTGCCCGGCCCGCTCCCTATATCCAGCACACGCAGTGGACCATTTTCCAGGATACTAGGGCCCTTTAGATCTCGTTCTGGGAGTTCGTCCAACAGTGTTTGAACCTTGGCGGCATTGACCGGCAAGAAATACGCTACATAGGCACGCCGCAATCGCTCATCGGCCAGGTATCGGGTCTCAAGCTCATGCCGGTCCCGCGTAAACAATCTGGAAAGCTCGCTCACGTGTTGAGACAACTCTTTATGCCCGGGGCGATTGCCCTCACCCGAGCCTTTCCAGCCGACACGTGTTGAAAGAACTTGCAAAAGTGGCGATGACAAAACGTGCTGAATGGGCATTGTGTTGACCGTCAGAAAGAGTGTGGTGTATTGTGACTGACGAAGAGGTGGCTGGCAATGACCGACCCTATTATGCAAGCGTATCTGGAAGTCGAACGGACAATGCGCCAATACAATGACGTATTGGAAGCGCAGGTGCAGGCGCTTCGCTCATCCGAATCGTCGGATCCAATCAAGCTCGAACGTCTGACACAGGGCGCGAAAGCGATGCGAGATAGTAGTTCGATCTATCTTTCCTATGCCAAATTTGTCGCTTATGGCATGCCGGATAGCGAAGAGTTGGTCGAAGGAGATCTCCAGAGCTGATACCGCTCCAACTATTTTGTGTAAAAACAAAGAGCCCGTCCGGGAGATCGGACGGGCTCTTTTGCGTGTAGTCCCGGCTATGGTCAAATATTCTGCATAAAATGGGTCACGGCCGCCGGATCGACATCGGTTCCCATGATCGCTGACAGCGGTACGTTGGTGGACTTCTTCCCAGTCAATCCGGACTCCACCTCATCGACGATCAACTCCACCGGCATGGATTGGCCTCCATACACATGCGGTCCGGCTATGATCTTCGCCTTGGAATGACCGTAGATAGCTGTCGCCACTTCCTTCGCCAGCCATCCCACATAGTTAAACTCCGGGATGACAATCAGCTTGGCGTCCTTGCATAGTTTCCGCAACTCGTCTGTAGGGAACGGCCGGAGCGACCGAACCTTGATCAAGCCGACCTTGATGCCCTTCGCGGCGCAAAGCCTTACCGCCTCACGCGACTGCGCTGCAGCACTGCCTGACGCGACGATCACGGCATCGGCATTGTCCATGTTCTCCGCCGAGAGCAATCCGCCCATATATTTATTGATGTACTTGCGCGATCGTTCGACGGCGGCCCACACTTCCTGTTGCCATACGGCGTGAATGTTATACGCCATAAAATTGGACTTCTGGACCGGCGCGTCACGTGACAATCGAGCAGGCGGATTCTCGGCATCGAGCACGGGCACAGCGCCACGCCACGCTTCGCGTGGAGGCAGCTTCATACTACGATCTTGCATATGCACATAGCCACGCGCATGGGTCACGAAAAAGCCGTCGCAACAGACGCCGACGGGAAGCGTCACATCATTTTTTTCGCTGATGATAAAGGCCTTCATCGTAAAGTCATACATGTCCTGCTGATTCTCAGCATGAAATACAATCATGCCGCAGTTAAGCAGGTAGGAGATCTCAATATTATCGGGCTGAATAGCCAGCGGCGCATTCACCACGCGACAGGTGAACATGCAGACCGCGGGAAGGCGATGGCCGGGCCATGACGCAATGGGCTCGATTCCACGTAGTGTTCCAGGGCCTGCGGTAGCCGTGTAGCATCGGACTCCGGAACGAGAGGCGCCGGCGATGGCCGACATCACACCGTACTCCTCTTCACCCCGATAGTATTCTTTCACATAGCCTTCACCATACAGCACACCGATCAATTGCATCGTCTCGCTCTGCGGGGTGATCGGGTAGGCGACCGCGAAATCGACGTTCGACCGGCGCACGGCTTCTTTCGCAGCCTCACTCCCAGTAATGAACTCCCTTTTCCTTGGGGCTTCTAAAAAGAGATATTCCGGAGTAACGACAGTCTGTTTTTTCGCTTCCGCGTGAGGATCTTTCTTGCCCACAATTTTCGGGGCAGCGACACTTGTGATTGGATCACCTTGCGGGTTGGTTTTGACTTCGGTTTCGAGGGATTCGCTCATAATTCCACCCCTTTGCTCATCGGTGGCGCAGCTCTAAGCTTCGCGCTTCATCTGTTCTGCGTTGTGGCCGAATGCCGTCCCTCCGGCAGCGCCGGTTGCGCTCGGCATAAACTCCAATGGATTTGTATGGGTCTTGCCGCCGTATACTTTCGACTGAGTCCCGGTGAAACGGACATTTTCCCCATTGTCCGGCAATTTGATCCCCATTTCTTCGCGTACACGCTTGAAGACTTTGGCGACACGTTGGAGCTTGGCGGTGTCGGAATCACGAATGGTGAGCATCGCGTCCTCATGGCCTTGTTCCGCGCAGATGGCCATTGTGCAGCAGTTCGTCCCTGCCCGAATCATCTTTAAGGTGAGATTCGCATAATGGCAATGGACACCGACAAAAATACACGCTTCGATCTTATTGCCCCAAATCGTCAGGTTAGGATGGTTCGGATTGATGACTTCTTCGGGATCGATCTTTGGATACTTCGGCCGGTAATCCGGCATGGGAATGATCATGACATTCGGAATCTGTGCAGCGATTTCCAAAAGCGCCTTGGCCTTCTGCACGGCATGCTCATTCCACGCCCACAACAGCATGGGACCGGGAAACAGCGTCGCGTTTGGACTCGTTAACATCACGCGAGCCATTTCTTCGATCACCTTCTCCTCTTGCGGCTCGAGGATGCCGTACATGAGCCCTTCGCCTGGCTCAGGCAGCATAACGCCCAATTGCGCTGCAGACGGGGGATGGAAACCTGCTGGGCCTGGGGTAATAATCCGTTCCGGTTTTTGCTTTGTCGTCTCCACTCGTACGCCCCTTTATCCAACCATCGGACTGGCAAGAAGCGCCGTGGTAGTCTTCTCACCGTACGTGATGTTGTCGGTAATCGCCGCCTTTGGCAGTTGATCGATCATAATCATCTTGATCGCCTGGTGCTTGGCCATGTTATCGCAGACCCATACGCACTGCGCGCATCCCTTGCACCGATCGACAGCCACATAGGCTGAGCCATACTTATAGCCCTTCTCCTTGCCAGCCTGTTCATTGTATTGGATAGTGTTGGCTTCCGGGCAGTATTGTGTGCACAGCCGGCAACTTGTCTGAGCACAAATGTCTACATTGATATCCGCTACTAAATACATGCATCCCTCTCTGACTCTAGTAAGAGATTACGCTTTGGCAGCTGCTGCATCCTCCGCCTTCTTGGCGGCCTTGCTGATTTCATCCCATCCATTTTTAGCGGCAAAGTCCCAGCCTGCTTGAATCACCGCCACATTTTTATCAATCAATTCCTGCTTTTTCTT
>JAICXS010000443.1 GCA_025934615.1 Nitrospiraceae bacterium | reverse complement strand
GCGCATCGTAGACCCGGTAGTTGGACCGTTCGATGCGGTCCAGAATACGCGCATAGACGCCGCGCATAATCTCCGCAACCGTAAGCGCGCGGCGATCGTCGAGTGGAAGCTGATCGGCGGCTTGCCTGGCCCTGCGATAGTACTCTCGCGCCCGGCTGCATTGGAAGCGCATCAGCTCCGTGAAGGCGGGCGAATAAGTTTGGGCCAGCAGTTCCTGTTCGGAGTAGCCGAATCGAGCGAGATCCTCATGCGGCAGATAAATGCGGCCTTGCTCCGCATCGGTGCGGAGGTCTCGTAAAATATTCGTCAACTGAAAGGCCAATCCGAGATTGACGGCATACTCGTGTGCGCGCGGCGAGCGTGTCCCGAACACGCGGAGACAGATCAGTCCGACGGCCGAGGCCACGCGATAGCAATAGAGGGACAGTTCGTCGAATGTCCGATACCGCTTCATCGTCAGGTCCATCTCGACACCGGCGATGAGATCTTCGAAATACTCTTCCGGGATGTTCAGCTCGCGCGCGTGGCTCGCGAGGCTGATGGTGACAGGAGACGACGGTGTGCCGTGATAGGCGGCGGCCAGTTCTTTCCGCCAGTACGCGACCTGTTCTTGGGGATTGCTGCCGGGCGGCGGTTCATCGACGGCGCTATCGACTTCTTTGCAAAAGGCATAGATGGCATACATCGCGGGACGGCGGGACGGCGGAAGAAATAAAAATGAATAGACAAAATTGCTGCCGCTCCGTTTGGTGACAGTCTCGCAATACGCCTGCGCTTCGGCACTGGTCATGGGAATTGCGCTCACGTTCAACGATCAGTATGGGGTTGAGAGGCCATCATGTCGTGACGAGGCACCTGGCGCCGGCTGGCATGATCTGTCCGAACTGCGATGGATGACACAGCGCGGCAAGGATCTCCGTGCCATCGACCAATCGTGGACCGGGGCGGCTGAAATAGGCTCCGGAGTCGACGGCAAAGACGCGCCCGTGCTGCACGGCGGGCAGGCGAGGCCAATCCGGGTGAGACGTCAGCCGGTTCATTTCGCGCACAGTCCGTTCGATGGAAAAGCCGCATGGCATGATGATCAGGATGTCGGGCGCGGCCGCGACCAATTGTTCCCAGGTGATGCGTTCCGACTGGCTCCCCGCTCTTCCCAGCAGATGCCGGCCCCCGGCCCATGAGACCATTTCCGGAACCCAATGCCCCGCGGCGTACAGCGGATCAAGCCATTCGAGACAAACGACGGACGGCAAGGCTTGATCGACTGAGACCCGTTTGCGGACGTTGTGCAGACGGGTACGAAGTTCCGACGTAAACGTTCGCGCAGCTGAGGTCGTATTCGTTGCCTCTCCAATTCGTTCGATATCGCTCAACATGTCTTCCAAGGCCGCGGCATTCAACGTGAGAACATGAGGCCGCCGCGGCAATGAGTCGATGGCGCGATGCAACTGCGACGGGGTCACGGCGCAGACATGGCACAGGTCCTGTGTGATTACGAGATCGGGTTCGGCCTGGCGGAACATCGCCTCGTCAAGCGTATATAAAGACTGATGTTCGGCGGCCGCACGTGTGACGGCTCGGTCGATGTCGGGACTGGTCATCTGTTCCTGATCGATCACGGCACGGATCATGACCGGTGTGGTTCGGATCGCAGGAGGATAATCGCACTCATGGCTGATGCCGACCAGATGGTCGGCGAGTCCTAATGCGGCGATCACTTCGGTCGCTCCCGGCAAGAGTGAACAAATTTTCATAGGTGTGTCATGTGGATGCCGTTACGCATGGCGCACACTCTCCGTCTTTCTAAGATGAAATGCAACTTATCCCCAGAGGCGATGGTACAGCTCAGGCAGCGTCACGTCTGCCAACGAAGATGTGACGGCGTCGGCTTCTTCCAGTTCCTCGACCCGGTGCGTGTTGGCCACCGCCAAGACTTTCATTCCAGCGGCATGGGCGCCTCGAATGCCGGGCAGCGAATCTTCGATCACCAGACACTCGCCCGGAGCGATGAACCGGCCGGCGCCTTGTCGGTTCAGCGCGGCCAGAGCATGGAGAAATCCTTCCGGATTGGGTTTGCCGTGCATGACATCCTCGGCGCTGGTGATGTGCTCGAACGCTTTTCGAACGCCGGCCTGCTCCAGGATAAACTCGATTTCATGCCGAAGCGCGCCGGAGCAGACGGCCAATGGATGTTTCGTCGCTGCCTCATGGATGAGTTCGCAGACGCCGGGAAAAATCACGGAACGCTTTTTGATATAGTCGAAGTAAGCCGTGGCTTTCCGGTCGACGAGGTCATCGATCGTCGCTTGCGTCACCGGATGGCCGTGCGCCGCGAGAAACGCCGCGAAACACCCTTTGTCATCGTACCCGAGATAGTTCGCGTAATATTCCTCTTGGCTGAGAAACCATCCTTTTTCTCCCAGCACCCCTTGGAACACGGCAAAATGAATCGGCTCGCTGTCAGCGATCACTCCGTCGAAGTCGAAAATAATGGCGCGTAACATCTTCAACTCGTCATCAAGTCATCAAGTCTTTCGTCCACATCATGACGTCCAGACTTTAGGACAATAACACGCGCGCGTATTATAGCAGAGGAGGCTGACGGCAGGCAGCCCTACGGCTTAGCGGCCAAGTGGGTCTCGGCAATCCATCCTTTCGCTCCTGCCTCAGTGCGAACCCAATAGACCCACCGGTTATTGTGCAGCTCCGCATCCAACACCAGCAGAGTCTCGGCAGGCCGGACCATCGCGCCTGGTATCGTTTCCGCGACATCCTGACTGAGCG
>JAICXS010000573.1 GCA_025934615.1 Nitrospiraceae bacterium | reverse complement strand
GTTTGCGGGCTGTGGCTGCGATAAACGCCGCGCGAAGACGAACGTGATAAAACATTTGGACCGGGAAACTTACCTCTTACGCGAGGTGGGCATTTCGGTGGCAAGATAAAAGTAAGAACCGAGGAGGTACGAATCTGTCATGATGTCGTCTGCGCAAGCTTCTTCTGTACTTCGGGATGGACCAACCACGGGCGCTCCAGCCTACGCATTGGAATACCAAAAGAACGGCTTGTCTTTTCAAGGCGAAACAACGCCGCACTGCACGTTTCTGGTGCAAGACGAAAAACATTGGAAGCGTTTAATGGCAGGCGATGCGTACCAGATGGCGAAGGCCTTTGTCCGTTCGGAGTTCGACGTAACGGGCGACCTAGTAGAAGCCGTAAAGGTATGCCGGGCGCGCTTTGCGCAGCACTCGATACCCACGTTCCACACGCTTGCCGAGTTCCTTTGGCACAGGACCAAACGAGCGCTGAGCATGGGATCGGCGGCGCGAGATATACAGTTTCACTATGATCGATCGAACGAGTTTTACAGTTCGTTTCTGGATGAGAATATGGTGTATTCTTGCGCTTATTTTCGGCATCCGGACGACAGCCTGGACGCGGCGCAGGTAGCCAAATTAGACCACATCTGCCACAAATTGCAACTGCAGCCGGGCGAACGTTTTTTGGACATCGGCTGCGGATGGGGCGGCCTTTTGTTACGGGCGGCGCAACAATATGGAACCTACAGCTTTGGCTGCACGCTAAGCACTGAACAGCGCGTTTGGGGCATGCGGAAGTGCACGGTGCGTGAAGTCTCCGATCGGATAAAAATCTACCAGCAGGACTACCGGCAGCTTACCGGTAAGTTTGACAAGATTTCCTCCGTGGGCATGTTTGAGCATGTTGGATTGAAGCCGCTGCAACGTTACTTCGACAAGGTTTACGAACTGCTGGCGGATGGCGGACGTTTTTTAAATCACGGCATCATTCGGCCGTCGGTGCAACACACCAGCCCCGAAACATTATTCCTGACCAAGCAGGTATTTCCCGGTGGCGAGCTGGTTCGCTTGATCGATGTGATTCGAGCAGCCGAACGAGCGGGATTTGAAGTGGTGGATGTCGAAAATCTGCGGCCGCATTATGCGCTGACATGCCGCGCGTGGGTGAATCGATTGCAGGAGAATCGCGCGCAATGCCTGAAATCGGTCGACCAGGAAACGTATCGCACGTGGCTGCTGTATTTGGCCGCTTCCGCCGCCAGCTTTGAGACTGCGGAGAGCGAACTGCACCAGGTGTTGCTAATGAAGCGCGGCGAGGCCCGGCCCCTGACGCGCGACTACATTTACGGCAGCCTGCCGAACTGACGCTCCAACGGCGCGTTTTTCGATCCACTTATCATCGAAGTACTACAGAGATGAGCGATCGCAAGACTTCGATGACGAATCTGGCCGCTGGGTTGGCGGTATTGTTCCTGACTCTTTGTGCCGCTTGCGCGCCAACGGAACAGCCCAGGCAAGAAGCCTATAAGCCGAACC
>JAICXS010000256.1 GCA_025934615.1 Nitrospiraceae bacterium | reverse complement strand
GGAAATCAAAGAAGCCGTCAGTCAGGGAGCCGTCGATGGTATCACCACGAATCCATCGTTAGCGGCAAAGGAAGGCCGCGATTTTAAGGAACTCGTGCTCGAAATTTGCAACCTAGTTGACGGTCCTATCAGTGCTGAAGTCATCAGCGTAGAAGCCGATGCAATCGTCAAAGAAGGCCGCGAACTGGCCAAGCTCCATAAGAACATTGTGGTCAAGTGCCCGCTGATTCCCGAAGGGCTCAAAGCTACGAAGCGGCTCACGGCTGAAGGCATCCGTGTCAACGTGACCTTGTGCTTCTCGCCGACACAGGCGCTCTTGGCCGCCAAAGCGGGCGCCTGGTGCGTCTCACCATTTATTGGCCGCCTTGATGACGTCGGCGCCGATGGGATGGAGCTTATTCGGCAGATCATTGCCATCTACCACAACTACGATTTCAAAACCAAAGTCCTGGTTGCGAGCGTCCGGCACACGATGCACGTCGTTGAAGCGGCGTTGGCAGGGGGAGACATTTGCACGATGCCGTATAGCGTCTATCAGCAAATGATTAAGCATCCGCTGACCGATATCGGCCTTAAGAAGTTCCTCGCCGACTGGAACGCCCACCGCCCAAGTTGATCCGTTGACCAGGGGGTCGACTGCGGCGAGGCGTGTGTAGGTCGGCCCCCTCATCAACGTTGCCTCCTTCCGAGGCATCCGAAAGTACTGCTCGTGCCCGTTCAAACACTCCGTGAAACATGGAAGTGGTCAATTTGCCTGTAAATGTATTTTGCTGACTTGGATGGTACGAGCCGATCAGCGTTGCGCCCCATGAAAGCCGATAGATGACTCCGTGTCCGAAGCGCAGGGCAGGTGAAGGAAGATCGTGGCCCAATTCGCGGCACGCTTTAAGGTATTGATCGAACGCAATCTTTCCAAGCGTGACGATCACCCGAACTTTTTTGAGCAGGCGAAGCTCTTCTATGAGATAGGGACGGCAGCAATCGAATTCGTCCGGGGTGGGCTTATTGTCCGGAGGCGCACACCGAACGACGGCGGCAATATAACAGTCCTTGAGCGCCAAGCCATCGTCCTTATGAATCGAGTGAGGTTGGTTGGCAAATCCATAACGGTGGAGGGCTTCATATAGCCAATCTCCACTGCGATCTCCGGTAAAGATCCGTCCCGTCCGGTTTCCACCGTGTGCGGCAGGCGCCAGACCAATTATGAATAAGCGGGCTGACGGGTCGCCGAATGCCGGAACAGGGCGTCCCCAATACATCCAATCCCGATACTGCTTGCGTTTCATACGCGCGATCGCTTCCCGATGGTCTACGAGGCGCGGACATTTCCGACACTCGGTGATAGACTGATTAAGCACGGCGAGTGAACGCATGGACCGGAAGTCTATCACAATGCCTCTCTGTAACGGTTCAACTTGCCGACCGAAAACATTCCTGTTAGCATGATGGCCTTTCTCATGATGGTTCATTAGACACTTGTGATAGCCCACGGTCGTTCCCCAATCCAATATTCTCCTCCTCGCCGACTCGTCACCGGCTTTCTCGTCAGCGCGGCCATCGGACTTCTCGTCATCAGTCCTGCGATCAGCGGGGATCCGCACAATGCAAGTGCCCCAGAGGCGCATGACATGCCGCCGCCCGTTACAAATCCATCGCAGCCGGCTCTCGATCCAGAAAAAAACGGTTCCACCGGTTCTATGGAAGAACTGCTCCCGGTTCCGGGAGAGGAAGATCCTGGCCAAGGCAACGACACGCCGCTGATCGTGGTGCCGCCGATCGAGCGGCCGAGCCAACGCTACTTTCTGAGCTCTTTCAAGCTTCCATCTCAACTGACTTTTGCCGGCGTGTCGGTTCCTATGGACAACTGGCAGGTACGCGAACGAATCGAATACGAGTTTTATCAGTTCCTCGCTGAGGAAGGTGAAAGCATTATCATGGCGAAGCGGACCGGGCGCTGTTTCCCCCCGGTCGAGAAGCAATTGGCTCAATCAGGCCTGCCGGACGATTTGAAATACATGTTGCTCGTGGAGAGCAAATGCATTGCCGCCGCGTTCTCCAAAGCGAAGGCCTCCGGCCCCTGGCAGTTCATTGGATCAACCGGCAAACGCTATAAGCTCTATAGCAATCAATGGCGCGATGATCGCCGGAATCTCGAAATGTCCACCGAGGCAGCGATCAAATATCTGCGCTACCTTAAACAGGACCTGGGAGACTGGTTTCTTGCCATGGCGGCTTACAATGCCGGTGAAGATCGGATCAGAAAACTGCTGAAAGAGCAGCGGATCACCGATTATTGGAAGCTGCATTACGTCCGTGAGACCATGCGCTACGTTCCTCGAATCATTGCCGCGAAAGAAATCTATTCACAGTCCGAAAAATACTTGGGACTGACCAAGAAAGATCTGTACGCGCAGCTTGAGACGGAGACGGTGGCCGTGACGATTAAGGAGAGCCAACGCCATCTTGCCTCCATCGCTCAGGATTACGGCTCTTATTTCCTGGAATTGAAAATGTTGAACCCTGAGATCAGCAAAGAATACCTTCCGAAAGGCATCCACTCCATCCGTGTGCCGAAGCAAGCCTGTCCTTTTCGCTGCCTCAAGCAAGGCACGACTCCCTAATTCATGTACATCGGCGTCAAGCAGCCGCGGGTGCGGGCGCTTCTGGAACGCATGCTAGGCGCGGCGCTCGCGGCGGTCGATCCCTTTGAGGCGGTGCGATGCGCGGTGAAGCGCAAGGGCACGGCACTTCAGGTTGGGAAGCATCGGTACGATCTTAATCGGTACACGCGGATTTTCGCCATCGGGGCAGGCAAAGCATCGGCTCGCATGGCGGTGGCCTTGGAACAGCGCCTGGGTACGAAGTTGACCGGCGGAGCGGTGATTGTGAAATATGGACACGGCGCGAGGACTACGTTCATCGGTATACGGGAAGCTGGCCATCCTGTTCCCGATCTGGCAGGCCAACGAGCCGCGGGACAGATCCTGACCTTACTGAACCAGCTTACCGCCGACGATCTCGTTTTTGTGCTGTTGTCCGGTGGCGCATCGAGCCTGTTGCCCGCTCCGGCGCCTGGCATTACCCTGGCCGATAAACAGCGGGCTACGGCTCTGTTGTTACGGAGCGGCGCAACGATCCATGAGATCAATGCCGTCCGGAAACATCTGTCAGCCATGAAGGGAGGCCGCATGGCGGCTGCCACGCGGGCGCGCATGATTACCTTGATCCTGTCCGATGTGCTCGGAGACGACCTTGGCACGATTGGATCGGGACCCACTGCTCCGGATGAGACCACGTATGTCGATGCGATTCAGATTCTGTGCCGCTACGGCATCTGGAAGAAAGTCTCCTCAAGCATACGCACGCATCTTCTCAAAGGCCGACGAGGCGCGTATCCTGAATCGCCGAAGACGGGGGCGCGCATCTTCCGCAGAGTGCAAAACCAGATCATAGGAAATAATCAGGCGGCCGTCGAGACTATTTTCCGAGTGGCGCAACAAAGTGGACTGCATCCGCTCATTCTCACGACTTCGATGCAAGGTGAAGCTCGGGAAGCGGCCAAATGGTTTGGAGCATTGGCGCGAGAGATCATCGCCACCGGCCGGCCGATTGAGCGCCCCGCGTGCCTCATTGCGGGAGGGGAACTCACGGTGACCGTGCGCGGCGACGGCCGAGGAGGACGTGCACAGGAATTCTCGCTCGCGGCAGCCCGCGAATTGGCGGGACTGCCGAATGTCTGGGTTGCCGGATTCGGAACGGATGGAACCGATGGTCCGACCGATGCGGCCGGGGCGGTTGTAGACGGACAGACGCTCGCACGCGCGGCTCAACTCGATGTAGATCCGATGAGCTATCTCGAACGCAACGATGCCTACCAGTTTTTTAAGACCGTCGGGGGGCTGATTCATACAGGTCCAACCGGCACCAACGTCAACGACCTCTATCTGCTGATTGCCCTGTAGCGTGCTTCATGCATCCACTCTATCTCGTCCCTTTGGAATCCGGCGGCGATCGGGTCCTCTGCGGAGGAAAGGCATCCGGCTTGGCGGCATTACTCGACCACGGGTTTCGCGTTCCACCCGGAGCATGCGTCACCACGCGAGCCTATATGGATACATTAGCCTCCGCGAACCTGAATCCTGATGAACAATGGGCACGGGCCAAACATGTTTCGGAGACAGATCGAGAGAGGATACTTGAAGAATACCGTACACGCATCGCGTCACTGACTCTTCCACAGGAGGTTCTTCAACCCTTAGAATCCGCGCTTGACACTATTACCCGGGCATTCTCGCACAATGCTGCTGCACTCTGGGCCGTTCGATCCTCCGCGACGAACGAAGAT
>JAICXS010000371.1 GCA_025934615.1 Nitrospiraceae bacterium | reverse complement strand
GGAACTAGAAGGCGCGGGGCGAGGGATGTGAACTGACTCCCTGCGACGGTCAAAGGTGCGGGTTCGAGGAGGAGGCGATAGGGTGCGGAAGAGGCGTTAAAGCACGCAGCGGAAAACGGTTCTCAACAAAGCCGCAGGGAGCTTGGATGCCGAAGCGGAGCGGAGTTACGTTGAGGTGGACAAGGGATCGAGAACGAAGTTGCGGGCCGGTTTCAGTTGCTTGCTAGTGGCCCATTTTGGGGCCCGCCGCATTCGATCCTTCCATTACCAATTTGATACGAACCAATTCATGACAATGCGGGCACTTAGTACGGACGGTGTTCTCATCCAAATATTCGAGATCCGTTTCTTTTGGCCACATTAATTGAAAACAGCGTGGACAGGTCTTCACTTTAGTCATGCGCTTCACCTCAATAGTCTAGTCCCGACAGGATCATAACCTAATACAAGGAGGCCTCGACTCTCAAGACCATGATCATCTTCTCTGATCGCAAGGATATTGAGCCAGCCCAATTAGTCGCCCTATACAGGCAAGCGCCGTGGGCGACCACACGCACCCAAGACGATACCTGCGACATGTTAGCCCATACCGATGTGGCCATCACGGCGTGGGATGGGAGCCGATTGGTGGGACTTGGCCGAGTGCTCACTGACTACGTCTACCGCGCCTCGATCTGGGACGTGATTGTCGATACGGATTACCAAGGGCAGGACATCGGCACACACATTATCCAGCGCATCCTGGATCATCCCGACCTCAAACGGGTCGAACTGTTCGGGTTATGCACGAGGTCGCCGGGATTCTATGAGAAATTAGGATTCAGCTCAAAAGAACAGACAGGAATGGTGTGGGCACGATCCAAGCATGCCCGCCAGGAATAGGGCAATGATATACTTGACATACGTAGAATGATGCAGGTTAATGGTGAATCGCCCTAGGTGCAGGCGGCAAATGAAGACACATCTTAATCAGATACGGCAACTCTTGAGCGAGCTGGAAGTTCAGGCGGATTCAATATTGATTCAAAACAGCGACCATGGTTTTGCGGCTGCCGAACTGCCGCTTATCATTCAAGAGATCGTAGATGACCTTCATCCACTTTTGACGCCTTATGAAACGGCATTCTATTGGTACGCCTTTCGCCATTCCATCGTAACCAATGGGAGTCCGCTTTTACGCATAAGCACAAGAGGTCTTCAGGGCGGTGTAGTAAAGTCGTTCGTGGTGAGAAAATCGCTCTAGGGCACGTTCAGCGCGTTCTGGCAGCGCTGGAACGATTTGGGGCAATCCGGAAGGAAGGCGCGCCCAACAGGGACGGAACACCGTATCGTGTGCTGATCCCCGATGAAATTGAATCTTGCCTGAAGTTCCGAGCGAAACGTATAGCGACAGAGTCGAGACCAGAAGTAGCCGCAAACGATATCGATTATTACAATGTCCGCGAGAATCGCATAAAGGTCTACGAGCGAGACCGCTACAAATGTCGTTACTGTGAGAAGCAACTAACTCTTTTTACGGCTACGTTGGATCACGTTACGCCTGTTGCTGGAGGTGGTGACAATAGTTTCGAGAACCAGTGGACTGCTTGCCTTGGATGCAACTCTCGAAAACACAGACAACTCATCGGCGATTTTCTTGCCGAGACAGATCGCTATAATCTGGGCAGGAAGGATCAGGCGTCATCCAAAGCATCGGACGAACCCAAAGCCTAACCATAATATCAATATCCCAAGAGTCTCGCATGTTCACACAGGTCATGCGGCTCTTGTGGACGTTTGGAAGCATGAGGCGTTCCGGCATTCCTAAAGAAAGAATAGAAGACCTCAAACGGCAACCGCTTCAGCGATAGCAGCACCGATAGGAAAACACCGCAATCGGCACGATAGTCGGACTGATCAGCACATCCACAATAAAACAACAGCACGCCGCCGACTGCAGTCGTTGTACAGATCATCAATGTATAGAGCACAATCTAACTGAGACTGTAAGCGTGCTAATAGGCCGCCGAGCCGGAATGAGCCCAGCAAAGACTGAAATGGCGCCGACCGTTTTAGCGAGACTCCTCCCTCGTTCTCACACCCACTCAAGGAGGACGATTTCAGGCGAGCAATTCCATCGGAGAGGGACCAGCGACCATCCGAGGCCGCGGTTCACGTAGAGCCGCTGCCCATCTTGGCTGTAATGGCCGTGCGCTCGTCCTCGGCATCCATAGGGAAGCCAGAAGGGATGGAATGAACCGAAGCGCCATTGTCCGCCATGACTGTGACCGCAGAGAACGATGTCCGCTGCATGGCGAGGCTCCAAGAGATCGAGCACGGCGGGGGCGTGAGCCAGCACCACCGTGTAACGGTTCGGGGCGCGATGAGGGATGCAATTCACGTCCGCGCGGTGGGTCGTCGGATCGTCGAGGCCTACGATACATAACTCTCCATCGGGAAGAGGGACGACGACGGTCTGGTTGATCAAGAGATGCAGTTTGTGGCGATCGGAGAGTTCGAGGAAGTCAGCGACCGGCACGCCGCTGTAATAATCGTGATTGCCCAGCGTCACGTACACCGGCGCAAGACTTCGGAGGTGACTGAGAAACCGGAACAGGTGCGGCAGACCTTCGGGCACATTTAGTAAATCGCCCGTTACAAAAATCCAATCCGGCCGTAGGTCGGCAATCGTCTGTAGAAAGACATCATGGCGCGGCAAATGATAGTCCAGGTGCAGGTCGCTGATCTGGACTGCCCGCCGCCCGCTCAATGGTTTAAATGAAGCTGCCAGCCGCGTCACGCTGGGGATGGCGAGTCCATATTCATAATGAGGAATGCGACTGAAGAACCAATACAGCGGACGCGAAAGCATATGAGACAGACCGAACTGCAGATGTCGAGCCCAGGATAGTTGTGATGGCATGGGTTAATACTGCCTGATTTATAACCAGATGCAAGAGGACATGTAGGAAAGCGCTGTCAGGATGTAGATGCCGTTTGGAATTTCTCGATCTTAGCCCATGAATCCCGAAGTGGAACCGTGCGGTTAAAGACGAGATGCTCGGTACTGGAGTCAGCGTCGACGCAAAAGTACCCTTGCCGTTCAAATTGATACCGGCTTCCCGGCGAGGCGGAGGCAAGACTTGGCTCCACCAAACATCCTGCGATGCGTTCCAAGGAATGTGGATTGATCGCAGGAGGCGCCTCTGAGGCGCCTCGCTCTTGGCTGGGCTCGAGGAGCGATTCATACAAGCGGACTTCCGCTTCAACCGCATGGGCGGCCGACACCCAGTGCAATGTGCCTTTGACTTTCCGTCCCTCTTGGGACGAACCGCCGCGTGTCGTTGGAT
>JAICXS010000536.1 GCA_025934615.1 Nitrospiraceae bacterium | reverse complement strand
GGCTTGGAAGCGCACATGCCGGGACTGTTGTACTACTACGACCGTATCAAACAAGCGATGATGTCGGAATCCGATCGGCCGATCGCCTTGCGGCAGGCCATCATGGCCTGCCGAAACGGCGGCACGGTATCCATTCCCGGCGTCTACGGTGGGTTGATCGATAAGATGCCGATGGGCGCGGTGATGAACAAGGCGTTGACGATCAAAACCGGCCAAACCCATTGTCAGCGGTATCTCAAGCCGCTGTTGGATCGCATCGCACATGGCGATATCGATCCGAGCTTCGTCGTGACCCATCGGATGAAGTTGGCCGACGCGCCGATCGGGTTCGACATGTTCAATCGAAAACAGGATGGGTGCATCAAGATCGTGCTGACGCCGTAGGACGCAGGCTCGCGTCGAACGTGCTGATGGACTTATGCTGCTCAGTATGGAGATCGACTTTGAGCGATCTTTCTCCCCGGCCGGAATCATCCACTCTTGGGATTTTCCTAGGTGGGCAAAGCGAACCTCTATGGCAAAACAACGGCAAGTTTCGTGGAGGCGAGCAATAACCATGAAGGCAATCGATCTGCATGCCTGAAGTGCTGGAAGGAGACCGGTCCGAATGCGGGGCGTTGGTTCAGGAGGACGGTAGGGTCCGATGGCGCCTGTGGGCTCCCAAGGCGGAGCATGTGGACTTGGTCTTAATCGACGGGAAAACTCGCGTCACTTATCCGATGAGACGCGAAGAGCGTGGGTACTTTAGTTTTGAGCAGGAGCAGGTTCGAAGCGGGCAACGCTACGCCTATCGGTTGAACGGAGGCCCTGAGCGGCCGGATCCCGCCTCGCGATGGCAACCGGATGGTGTCTCTCGGCCTTCGGCCGTTCTTTGTCTGGGCGAATTCCAGTGGGCCGATGCGGACTGGAGCGGCATCGCGCGCGAAGACCTCGTATTTTATGAGTTGCACGTCGGTACCTTCACGCCCGAAGGCACGTTCGATGCGGTCATCCCCCGGCTGTCGGCGTTGCGGGAATTGGGCGTGACGGCGATCGAAATCATGCCGGTCGCGCAATTCTCCGGCACGCGGAACTGGGGCTACGACGGCGTGCATCCCTATGCCCCTCAACAAAGCTATGGCGGGCCGCAGGGGCTACAGCGTCTCGTCGATGCCTGTCACCGCCACGGCCTCGCGGCGTTTCTTGACGTGGTCTACAACCATATCGGGCCGGAAGGCGCCTATCTGGGTGAATTCGGTGCATATTTCACCGAGCATTACCGGACACCCTGGGGAACGGCGGTCAATTATGACGACAGAGGTTCGGACGAAGTCCGGGCGTTCGTGTGCAACAATGCGCGCATGTGGATCCGTGACTATCACTTCGACGGGTTGCGGCTGGATGCGATCCACGCGATTTACGACTTCGGTGCCCGCCACATTTTGCGGGACATCAAGGAGGCGGCCGAGTCCGCATCGAAGGGACGAGGCTATGCGGCGCATATCGTGGCGGAAAGCGATCTCAATGACGTGCGTATCCTGTTGCCGCCCGAACGAGGCGGCTATGGGTTGGATGCTCAATGGAGCGACGATTTCCATCATGCCGTTCACGCCTGCCTCACCGGTGAACGACAAGGATACTATGTCGACTATGGAGGGCCCGAACAGCTGGCAAAAGCGCTGACAGATACGTTCGTGTTGGACGGGGGCTACCGCCGGTCGCGTGACCGCGGTCACGGCGGCGGCAACGCCGGCCTTCCCGGAGACCGCTTCGTGGCCTGTATTCAGAATCACGATCAGATCGGCAATCGAGCCGCAGGCGATCGATTGAGCGCGCTGCTGTCTCCACCGGCGCAGCGCCTGGCGGCGAGTCTGTTGCTGCTTGCGCCGTATTTGCCGCTCT
>JAICXS010000163.1 GCA_025934615.1 Nitrospiraceae bacterium | reverse complement strand
GCATCGAAATGTTTGCGACCGAGCAGTCGCAAACCGTGCTCTGCCGTTGTGGCCGTTGTCATGGTGATGTCCCGATGGCCGCGTGTCATCGCTTCAGCGAGTGTCTCCATGAATAGGGCATCATCATCGATCACCAAAATATCATGCATAAGGCACTGTAAGCCTGACGGTCGATCGCCACAAGACGGTAAATGTCTGAGATCCAGACGCCGTGCTTTCCTACAGGCGAAGGAACGAAACCGGTATCATCCCACTGAGTAGAGACGGCCGTCAGCGACCTCGGTCGTTGGAAGGATTATTGTCCAGAGAGGGAAGGATGAGCACGAGAGAGAGGAAAAGACACCGTGATTGCGGTCCCTTCATGCGGAATGCCCTCGATGGTTACTGCACCGCCCAGCGTTCTTGCACGTTCTTCAATACTCCGCAAGCCTAGATTCATGGTGGCTTTCATATGGGACCGGTCGATGCCGATCCCATTGTCGCGAATGGCAAGGACGACGCGTTCTCCGGACCGCTGCAGCGAAGCATATACGTTCGACGCGCCAGCGTGGCGGACAATGTTGCACAACGCCTCTCGCAAAATGACGACGACGGATTCCCCCTGCTTCGCCTCCAGGGCAAGGCGTTCAAATCGTCCCTCACAGGGAACCCCGGTACGATGAGTGAATGCGGCACATTCCTTTTCTAACGTGGCAACCAAGCCGACTTCCGTGAGGCAGGCCGAATAGAGCGTAAAGGTTGCCGTTTGAACCATCTGCAAGGCCGCATCGATTTCTGGAATAAGGGACGTCAGCATGTTGTAAAGCCATATTTGCCTGGCGGCATCAGGAGGCTGATTGAGCGATTCCAGCATGCGGTTAAGTTGAAGTCTGGCAAGCACAAGGGTCTGACCCACGGTATCGTGTAGTTCAAGACTCAACCGCTGTCGTTCCTCAGCTCGTACGCGCTCTCGAATCTCATCGGAGCCCTGATCGTCTCCGTTCATGGTGAGGCCGGAGCCTTTTAGGCGGCAACTACGATACAAGAACTAGACTATGCTACCTAAGCCTTCGACGCGCACGCCAGTGGTAATCAGCTAGAGCGATTGTCCGTCAGACTCTGACAGCCTCGTTAAATGTAACAAGATACTTTTATCAGGAAAAGGAGAGATGCCCGGAAGATGACGACATCGTGATGACGCTTACAGTTAGGATAGCAAGCAGAGAAGGACAGGGCGTCAGTCGATACCCCAGAAGATTAACTTGAGCCTGTCGGATTCCCGGAGTCGCTCATTCGCTTCTTTGAGCTCCTCGGTCTGCTCATGGAGGCGGGCCTCGAACGTCAGCCTCAGCCTGTCAAGCTCGCGTCGCTTTTCCCGTAAGGCATAATTCACGTTGCCTAAGTCCCGGGTCAAATCGACGGCGCGCCGATGGAGCTGTTCAAGATCAAGCTCGAATTCGTGGATCTCTATCTGCTCGGTCATATGGCCTCCTGGGGAGCAGCTCAGCTCGTCCGATAGCCGGTGGACAAGGTGAAGAGGTCTTTAGCGATCTGCCAGTCGCCACCGAAGATCCTGAAGGACGAGCCCCGGCGGGTGAGCTCTGCACCGGCAAGGATGCAGACTCCCCCGACGATTGTCGAACCCTCAAGCCCTTCATCGAAGCAGACGCAGGCGATGAAGATCGTGAACACTGGAACCAGATTATGGTACACCCCGACCGTCGTCGGGCTGAGCGAGCGTTGCGAAATGTATCGGAAGAGAAAGACGGCGGCCGTCGCGATCCCGACATAGACGACCAAGGCAACGATTATCGGTGAGATCGGCTCGGATGCCGACGCTCCCCATCCCATCGATCCGAACAGAACCATGACCAGGGATAACAGCAACGAACTGCCCCCGAACATCACTGTATTCGCCTGCAGCGGGCTCACGCGCTTCACGATATCGGAACTCAAGACCAGATAGGCGGCCATCATGAACGTGAAGAGCAAGATCAGGCCATCCCCGAGTCCAGAGCCGAAGTCCCGCGCATGATCGTCTCCCCAGATGGCAATTACGCAGCCGATGAACGCCACGACAATCCCGACAATCTTAAACGACGTCATCGCTTCCACTTGTAACACACGGCTCATGATGGCCGTGAAGGCCGGCATCAAACTATAGATGAGAATGTAATGCGTCACGCTCGTATACAACAGACCCCACGCCGCTACCACATACGACGCGACACCAAGGAGTCCCAACAAGGTCAACGGCGCCGCATTCGCACCCACCGCATCTTTCGTACTGCGGCGATCCCGTAGCATCGCGCTCAAGAAGAGAAAGACAAAGCCGATCGTCACGCGAAACCCTGCCAGCGCGAGTGGGTGTAGATCGCTGTGCTGGAACACATACTTGATCGCAGGCGCGATGGAGCTGAGCAACACCACTGCCGCGAGCAGACAGAGCAGAGGGGTGCACGCGATGGTATCAGGCGGCGCAAGTACTCGATCTGCTCGCTTCGTGAGAATGGAAGTGTGGTTCAGCGACGACGCCATGCTGATGGGACACGCATGGTTCGTACCATCTGCAAAGCAAATTCAACACCATGAAATGTTGAGCAGTCAGCACTGCGCGGCTGAATAGAGGGCGTCATGCGGTATCTCAGCAGATACAGAAGCGTATCGTGCAAGATACTGGGGCGTAAAATACCGGGATATCTTATTGCTAAAACGCCGTAGACTGAAGTGTTTTATTTCGGTCGCTTGCCATGGAGCGTTGCCGCCAATTCGCCGTGAGAAGGTGCCGTAGGAGCGGGCTTCTAACGTCTCCGCTTGGGACTGCGCCGCTGGCTATCCATTGACCACCACGCCTCCGTTTGGATGTAGAATCTGACCCGTCATGTACGACGCATCGTCGGAAGCGAGAAAGACATAGCTAGGCGCCACTTCTTCCGGTTGGCCCGCGCGTTTCAGCGGGACGTTCGATCCGAAGGTCTCCACCTTCTCCTCGGGAAACGTGGAGGGAATCAGCGGGGTCCAAATCGGTCCGGGCGCCACACCATTGACGCGGATTTTCCGTTCGGCAAGCGCCTGCGATAATGAGCGGGTGAAGGCGACGATGGCGCCCTTTGTCGTGGAATAATCGAGCAAGGTGGGATTACCCTTATACGCGGTGACCGATGTCGTATTGATCACCGCGCTGCCCTCATTCAAATGTGGCAACGCCGCCTTTGTCATATAAAACATGGAAAAGATGTTGGTCCGGAATGTGCGCTCAAGCTGATCGGCCGTGATCTTCTCGATAGTCTCTTGCGGATGCTGCTCGGCGGCATTATTGATCAGGATATCGAGACGGCGAAACTCTCGCATCACGCGCTCGACCGCGTCTCGGCAAACCTGCTCTTCTCCGACGTCGCCGGCAATAGCCACACATCGGCGCCCTTCCTGTTCGACTAATCGTTTCGTCTCCTCCGCGTCTTTGTGCTCGTTCAAATAGACGATCGCCACATCGGCGCCTTCCCGGGCGAAGGCGATGGCAACGGCACGGCCGATTCCACTATCGCCGCCGGTAATCATCGCCACTTTGCGGCTGAGCTTGCCGCTTCCTTGATGCCCTGCGTCATCAGCGCGTGGTCGGGGGGTCATGTCCGATTCGACGCCGGGTCGGCGCTCTTGGTGTTGCGGCGGCTGCTGCTTCGAGCTCGACATACGACCTCCATCCTTCTCCTCCTTATCGGAGGGAATATTGTATTTCCTGACGGTTGAGTCTCAGACGATACCCTACGATGCTCTCATGCAATGCAGGGCTCAGTGACACCGGCTTCGCTCGCGCGTGAAGCGGCCCCAGGGTCCCGTCAGATCACTGTAATAGAGCAACGTTTGTCGTCGGTATAAGGCAAACATGGGGTGGCAGGTCGAGAGAAGGATTAATCTACTGTCGGAACGGCCGTAGCGCGGCGTCAGCGGCGGGCGGTGGTCAGATCTGTTTCACGCGCGTCGTCTGTAGCGTACGTATGGCCAGGTTCGTTTTGTCCGGGCGACCGTCCCCAATCTACTGACAGAGTGCCATCAGAACCCGTACTTCGAAATCTGGCTTGACTCCAGATGCCCGTGCGCGTGATCGGTACTTTTCGACAAACGACGGTTACGGTTTCAACACGACCTTGATGCAATCGTCCTGCTTGTTTCTGAACAGATCGTACCCATGCGGCGCCTCGTCGAGCCGTAGACGGTGGGTAATGAGGAACGACGGATCGATCTCGTTTTTTTGAATACGCTCGAGCAGCGGCCCCATGTACTTCTTCATGAAGGTCTGCCCCGTCTTGATCGTCAACGCCTTGTTCATCACGGCGCCCATCGGCACCTTGTCGATAAACCCGCCGTAGACCCCGGGCACCGAGACTATCCCGCCCTTCCGGCAGTGCAGAATGGCTTCACGCAAGGCTTGGGGTCGGTCTGACTCCAACATCATCGCTTGCTTCACCTTGTCGTACACATTCACGACGCCGGTCGTGTGCGCCTCCATGCCGACCGCGTCGATGCAGGCGTCGGGCCCGCGGCCGCCGGTCATCTCCATGAGCGCGTCGGAGAGGTCCTGTTCTTCGTAATTGATCGTCTGCGCGCCGGCCTTCTCGTGTGCCATACGGAGACGCTCGGGAAACCGATCGATCGCAATCACGCGTGCCGCGCCGAGCAGGAAGGCGCTCTTCATCGCAAATAGGCCGACGGGCCCGCAACCCCAGACCGCCACCGTGTCGCCTTCTGTAATGCCGCATTGATCGGCCGCCATGTAGCCGGTCGGAAAGATATCCGAAAGGAACAGAAGCTTGTCGTCCGGAATGTCTTTGGGGACCTTGATCGGCCCAACATCGGCAAACGGGACGCGCAGGTATTCCGCCTGTCCGCCCGCATAGCCGCCCATCATGTGGGAATAGCCGAAGAGTCCGGCCGGGGAAAACCCATACAGTTTCTCGGCCATCCATGCGTTGGGGTTCGAGTTGTCGCAGAGGGACGACTCATTCCGTTTGCAAAAGAAGCAGTGGCCGCACGCGATCGTGAACGGCACCACCACGCGATCACCGGGGCGGAGGTTTTTGACCTCCTTGCCCACTTCGACGACCTCACCCATGTTCTCATGGCCCAGAATGTCGCCTTTCTCCATCGTGGGAATGTACCCGTCGTACAGGTGCAGGTCGGAACCGCAGATCGCCGTCGAGGTGATTTTGATGACCGCATCGCGCGGGTTGAGTATTTTTGGATCGGGCACCGTTTCGACCCGCACATCATGTGTCCCGTACCAGCAGATGGCTTTCATGGTGAACTCCAGGTTGAGGTTAAGGCTTTAAAGTTGACAATGACGGTGATAAGTGGAGGAGCATCTTTCTTAACTCATCGCTCATCATTCATCGCTTGTGCCTTTCGACCGCCCGCGTGTCGTCGGCATCTCGCCGGTTTTTCCATCGTTTGTTTAATGCGCCGCAATTCTACTTGAATCTGCTGAACGGGCGCTCGGCTAAACAGCTTGGCGACGGCTCCGCCCATCATG
>JAICXS010000200.1 GCA_025934615.1 Nitrospiraceae bacterium | reverse complement strand
TGGGCGGATACTGCAGCACACAGGTGTCTTGGCCCAGTCTGAGCTGGCCTACGCCCGTGCAAATATGGTGAAGGCCTGGGAGCAGTTCATACAAGGGCATCTGACTCTAGCCAAGCGAACGGAAGAAGACCGGATAGCCCTTGCCGGATTGCCCGGCGGGTGGTTCAACAGCTTGCATAGCGATTTCAGTAATATCCGGCAATTGACAGGATCGTTGCGTGAACAGCTCGCGGGCAGAATTGAAGTATCGTGGGATGCCGCGTTCGCTCACGCCGGCAAGGAATTTCGCGAGGAATACGAGCGTTCGGGGAGGCAGAGTAATACGCTGATCGCTCTCGGCCCACTCTTGCAAGGGTACCTTAAGGCGTTGTACCACGGTGCGGCCGTTCCGACAGCGAAGACGCTGGTGCATGCGGGCGCGACCGGTACCGCGCACGTTTCAGGTTCGGTGTTTCTTCCGGTCGCCGGTGCATCGGTTGTCTTGGGTCGGACAATTCAGGCCGTTGGACTGACTGTCTTTTATGCGGGCAAGACCGGGGTGAATCTCATTTCACCGACCGTCGAGAGCGGGTTGCTCAGCGGTATGGCGGTTCTTTCCCTCGGAGCGGTCCCTCTCACATACGTGACTGGTGGAACGCTCGGCGCGATCAATCAGGTGGCGTTTACGGCGGGGGCGCCGGTCTATACGGCGGGTGAGAGCGCCATACGCTCGGCCGCGCAGACGGGACGATATGTCGGCTTTGTCGCCTACGACGCCACGACGGGTGTCACGAGCATCGTCATCAATCAAGCGGCATCGGGAGTGGTTCTTGGCTATAACGCCTTATCTGCCATTCCGGCTCATCTGTTGATGGGCATTGCGGACGCCGCCATTTTACTGGCCTGGGAGGGCCCAAATCTCGTCATCGCCAAGGTGATGGGTCGGCTCACCACGAAACAGGAACCGCATCGGCCTTCGGAGAGTACACCCGGCGATCTTCCTGTCGGGACCGTGATTGATATCCGGAAACTGCAAGAGGCAGAAGGGGTGCAGGTAGAGATTCTTTCTCGCGACCCTGCCGTCATTCGAGACGTCATTCCACAGATTCCATGCGATGTGAGGGACGGCGATGAGACCTGTCAACATGATTAGCATGGCGCGGCTCTGCGTGACGGTCATGGCCATCTTTGCGTTGGGACTCTGTGCCGGTTGCGCATCGACCCAATCCGGCGATCCTCTCAAGCAGACAAAGAAGTTGGTCGTCGAGGGCCACTTGTCTCTGTACAACAATGGGGCGTTCCAAGTTCCTCATACGTCGATCCGGCTCATTCCTCCCGGCCCGAGCGCCTTCGAGCTAGCTATGGAGTTGGTCGGGATCAGGGCCAGACAGTCCTTTCTTCTTTCACTCAAGCGAGCGCGCGAGTCTGTGTACATCGTCTCAGAAGGCGCGACGCTGACTTGGCACGTAGGGAAAGGAATGCATGACGCTACAGGCCATGCGGCGGAGGAGATCCAGCAATGGTCCCGCCGCGGCAGTACTGTCTTAATCTCGCGTGCGGCGGCGCGCAGCAAGGACATCATCGGCAAGTCGTGGGATTTCTCCAAAGAGACGGCGGCTGATTTCGACCGCTTTGGAATCGGGCTCACGCAGGATGCGAGCACACGTGGAGACGGCATCCAGCAGACGATGCAGAATCAGGGAGCAAGTATCGTCGACGATTCTCAACGCACTGCCGCAGAACTGGCTCAGGGCGGCCGGGAACGATCGGGCGCCGCGATATCCTTGGGGCTCCGAAGTTTTGTCGAGGGATATGCCACGATTCCGGCTGCACTAAACCGCAGGGGGCAGGCGGTCGGCGAACGGCTGGAGCAATTGAATTTTGCCGGCATGGCGAAGGAGGAGTATCAACAACGAGGCCAATGGTCCAAGCACATGACCGATCTCATCGGGCGCACGGTGAAACAGTACCCCTCCGATGTGTCGAATTCATTCAAGCAAGCGGGGAAGGAACTCTCCGGCTACGAAACGACTGGAGTCAGCCTCGCCGCGCTCCGATCGTTGCGATGGGTGCTGCAGGGATTACTCTGGGATGCCGCCATCGAACCGGTCGGAAAAATTTCCGGCGCTTCGCTTGGCTACCTCGGCGTGAATTCCCTCGCATTTCCCGCCATGGTTATCATGCGGGAAGGGACAGCGACGACGGAATTAGCCATCCAAGTCGGATGGAGCGGGGCCCAAGCGGGATATGATTTGATCGCTCCTTCTGGTGTGGCGGCGGTGGCGGCCATGTACGGTCTGCTGGACATCTCCGGCTCCCACTTGGCCGCTGGAGCGATAGCGGGTGGTGGGACCGCAGCCGGCTACAGTGAACAGGCCTTAAGCTACCTGACAGGCGTAGTGGTGAAAGGCAGCGGATACGCCGCGGGGAAGACCGTTCAGTACATCGGCGTGCCGTTAGCTGCCGCGGGGATTGTGCTTGGCGGCGGGACGGTCGGGGTGGCGGCTGGGACCGCCGAAGCCGTGGCCGGAGGGACGTTACGCGTTGTCGGTGAAGTGGGCGGCGCGACGGCCTATGCCTTTGGCAATACACTCGCCGGTGCGACGCTGGTCACAGGCGCGGCGGCCTCAGTCGGCGCGGCGGCGGCCTATGGATACTATGAACTCAACAGAGCGGTCATCGTCCCGGCCGGGCACGGCTTCGGCGGCGGCTTAGTGATGAGTTACGGCACGCTCGCGCATCTGGGCGCACACACCATTTTGGCTGCGTCCGACTTCGCGTATCTCGTCTTGTCCCTCGAAGGTCCGCGGTGGGTCGTGTATGCGGTCAAGGGGAAGCTGGGCACGGGCGAAGATTTAGCGCCCGGTACGGTGTTGAACCTCAACGAGATGCAGAAAGCCGGCGAGGAGATTTATTATGTGCCGGTCTCCGATGAAGAAATGAAGAATGTCGTGAATTCGGTCGACCGGGAACTGCCCGAAGTGGAATAGATCGTACAGTTTCAATTTGGAGTTCTTGTTTTGCGGTGTCGGAAGGGATCACGAAAAACCAAGACTCAAAACGAAGGACGACGCGTTATGGCGTCGCCTTCGCGGTCGATGAGCTCGCGCGTTGCCGGTCCAGCGCGTCTTCAAATTCACTCTCTTGCTCTTGAAAGGCTTTCCGAAACGCCAACGGATGCGCGATGCGATCGAACGTCTCCCGTGTTCCCCCGGTCCCAATAACAGTAATGGTCCCGTATCCGAGCAGGCGGCCGAGAAGCGACTGATCGACATTCACCGATTCAATCTTATGGAGATTGAGCTCCAATACCTGTCTGGAGATCCAGCCTATCTTCATAATGACCCGCTTATTTGTGACGGCAAATTCGCTCGTCACGTATTCGACGAGCGGCAGTAGGCCCAGCGTCAAGAGAGATCGCCAGGATAAGAACAAAATCCAGTGCGGCCTCGCCTGATAGACCACCGCTTCCCCGCGGATGAGATTCGCGTCGATGTAGCGGCTCATTCTCCCTCCTTTCGCGACTGTTCAGTTTTGAAGTGTCAGGCTGTAGTTTCGGATTGGAAAACTAGCAACCAGCATCAAGCATGAACAACTTAGCCATTGAATTGCGGCGGTTCTATCTCCGGCCGGCATTGCTGTACAAGCCGACAATACAGGAGATCGGCAAGAGGCAGGAGATTGACACAATCGGCTTCGTTATAGGCGAGCAACAGTTCGAGCGCCTCCGTATCCCGACTATGTCGCCACCGCCGCCACATCCGTACCGCGTCCCAACCATCCATACCTTGCAGTGCACCTTCGCGTTCGATGCCGACCCTGCGTTCAATCTGTTTTAAACCGCCTCGGAGGCCGAGCTGTTTGGCCGCAAAGCATAGATCCAGATGCGGTTGATCGATGTAAAAGCGAGGAAACATAGCGTGTAAATAGGGAAGATCAAAGCCGGACCCAAAGAACGTCACGATCAAATCGTACTGCGCGACTTCGTGACACAGTCTGGTCTCGGTCAGCGTGTCCCCTCGAACCAAGCTCACCATGCGGCCGTTCCCGAACAGTCCTACCACCGTGACGTCACCATAGGGACCGCCGGCCGTTTCAATATCGAGAAACACCGCTCTCGAACGCAGCCATTCATAGAGGCGCCATTGGTCGCGTGTTTTTAAACACGAGGCAAAGAATCGTGGATTGTCCAACGCATGTTGTTCGAGTGCCGTTGTCACATCGATATCGTACAGTTCCTTTCGAGCCGCGCTCATGCCACGCACGGATGAATGATGGAGGAACGCACCCCAATTTGGAATGTCCTGATCCCAGAGACGCCGCTCCATGGTCAGTCCGATTCCATTGAGAAAGAGAAAGGTCGATTCAATCATAATGGTACATAGGCAAGCGGCGTGTGATCATACCGCATCGGCAAGGTGGAGTCAGGTGGAAACGCGATGATTCTATGGACTTATGTCAGCCGATAGATTACAAAGAAAGCCAGGTCATACGTAATGCTATGCACATGACCACGGCGGTTGTTTTTGACAAGAAGCCCTTATTTGCTTGTTATTCAAAAACCACTAAATATGGTAGGTGGCGCAGATAATCCCACAATGACTAAATAATAGGCAAGGTGCTCGAGGCCTTGTCTGAAGCATGTTTGACAAATTACAAGAGGCACTTATCCACAGGTTGCCCCCTAAAAAACTGAATGAAAGATCTGTTGACAAGCTCCTACCATCCTACACCTCGTCTGCAGGGGCCCACCCTGTTTCTACGCTAGAAATATCTGCCTGATGACCACACGTTCAGCTGAAGAAGCGAGCAGAGCAATGATGGTTCCTATATTCGGCACATTGATCGGATAATATTTTGAGGGCAGCAATATCGGCAGGGGATCAATCGAATCCTCCGTTCATTGAGCGGGGCCATCGATGACTTAGGAGGAGCGATCGCTGTTGACCCCGCTATGCCATTCATCCGCTTTATCTTTTCCCATAGACCCGCTTCCGTCTGACGCACAAGGAGATCGTCTTCCTCGCT
>JAICXS010000049.1 GCA_025934615.1 Nitrospiraceae bacterium | reverse complement strand
TGTTGGGTCCTTGGTACGTCTGTCCTTCTATGGTCACGCCATCTTTCTCCAACGAGACGTGGTCGCGACAACCACTCACCGCCCAATCCGCGGCTCCATTGACACCCGGTCCTCCAAGCACGAGCACCGATGTACCTGGTCGCGCATCATTATCGTTCGCTACTGAGACGGTATTGTCTTCGATAAGCCGTTTGACCAGGTCCTGATAAGGTTGCCGCTCTTCTACGTTACCGTGAGTCGGTAGGAGCACCGAACGCGCCGCATCGGTCACGAACCGGTTCAACATGGGAGGAATTTCTCTCCGGTCCAGACGATGGAACGCATCGAAGTTCGGATCAATCTCGACGCTCACAGGTCTGGCAGGCACAGCCAAGGACATTACCTGTTCAGAAGAATCGAAGAGAAGCGAGGTGAGGAGAGACTGATCATTAGGCATCTCGATTTTTACCGGCAGCGCAATGCGGTACGGCCTTCCCACTTGAACGAGATGAAGCCGAACAACATATCGATGTATTGCGGGTCCGCTTTCTTCCTGTATCCGCGCATCCTGTATTCTGATTACAGGCGCACCGGCCTGTTCTATCCACTGAGCAAAAAACCACCGGAGATCAGTGCGACTGACGGTCGAGAATACACGCTCCACGTCGTGCCAGTCGGCATAGGCGCTGCCATATTCACTCACCAGATGTCGAACCCCTTTCCAGAATAGCGCATCGCCGATGTCTCGCCTCAGCATATGGAAAACCATCGCTGTCTTTTGATAGCCGATGGCGTTGTCCTTCTGATCCGTCTTCTGCATGAACCGGTTGATTGGATAATCGTCCTCCGGCCTCACATAGACGGCATAACCTAATGTCATCAGCCGCCGCTGCTCGCGCGCGTGCGCCGCAGTTCCCGTCAGTTCTTCATAATAATAGTTGGCCACATACGTGGTCAGGCCTTCCACCCAATTGCCATGCTCAGTTCGATTGAAGACCCAGTTCCCGATCCATGAATGAACGATTTCATGGCCAAGCGCATACGGCTGAATATAATGCCGCTTGATTGTACCGCTGCCGAGCAGGGTAAACGACGGCATGCCGAGACCGCTCGGGAAAAAGTTTTCCACGACGGCAAATTTAGGAAAAGGATACGGCCCCAATAATACCGTATAGGTTTCCAGATAGCGGACCGACGCGTCGAGATATTCTTGAGCGAGCGGTGAGTCTTCAGGAAAAAGATAAGTGGCAATTTCAATCCCTTGCCAATTCTGCTGTGTTTTGACAAAGCGATTGGCAACCACGGTGAGCGCTTCTGTACGCGTTTCAATCTCCCATTCTGCAACCATTTTGTCATTCTGAATTGCTTGGGACTGTTGTCGCCCGTGCGTAACGGCCTGCCATGCTGATGGCGTAGCGACCCGCACTCGAAACGTGGGGAGCGCACCCGGAAGGTCGGGATACCAATGCATCTCACCGCTCAAGTAAATTCCTTCAGGACCGATATGCCCGGCGGTTTCACTTGGGGTGACGAATCGGAGATGACGAGGTTCGCGCGGTGGATCATTGATCATTCCGCGGTACTGCCATTCAAGCATGATCTGTTGCCCGGGCCCAACGGGCGGATCAAGGCTGATACTTACACGCTGAGTGCTCGATTCATGACTCCCGGATCCATTCGGCACCGTCATAAACGCTACACGTTTCCCGCCGTCGTTCGCAATGCTGACTTTCGAGATGTGTAAGGCCTGGTTCAGAATAAACGAGAAGGAAGACAAGGAGGGATCACGCACCTCAATCATCATCCGATCGGTCACCTGTAAATAATGGCGATCAGGATCGAGATCGATCTCCATGTCGTGCGATAGCACTTCAGCCTGGTGGTCCCTCGATACAGCCACGGCTCCGAGGTCGCCCGCAGATCGTTGGGCCTGAGACGCCTGGGCAAGCGCCTGATCGAAGAGGCCGCTCAACAACAGACCGGTCAGAAAAGTAGCCAGCCGCCTCTTACATGAAGGTCGATCTACACGCACAAGACTGTGCCGCCATTACGCCGGATCAAACAGAGCATCCACAAATTCCTTTGCATGAAAATCCTGAAGATCCTCTGCCCCTTCCCCCACGCCGATGAGACGAACTGGGATTTTAAGTTCTTCAGCGATAGCCACGACGATCCCACCACGCGCGGTGCCATCCAGCTTCGTCAACGCAATTCCGGTTACCCCCACCGCTTCATGAAACTGCTTAGCCTGGGAGAGTGCGTTCTGGCCCACCGTGGCATCCAAGGTCAAGAGCACCTCATGAGGCGCGCCCGGCACCTCCCTGGCCACTACACGCGTGACTTTCCGCAGCTCCTCCATCAAATTGGATTTCGTATGGAGGCGGCCAGCAGTGTCAATCAAAACGACATCAATACTGCGGGCTTTGGCTGCCGCCAGACCATCGAAGACCACGGCGGCGGGATCGGCGCCATGCCGATGTCGGATGACATCCACGCCGATACGTCCGCCCCACATTTCGAGCTGTTCAATGGCTGCTGCGCGAAAGGTATCACCGGCAACCAACAGTGTTTTTTTTCCTTGCTGCGTAAGCCGCTGCGCAAGCTTGGCAAGAGTCGTAGTTTTACCTACTCCATTGGCCCCGACCGCCAGGATAATGAATGGACGCGCGCCGCGTTCAATCAGGCGTTCGAGCGATTCTGCCTCACAGGTTTGGAGCATATCTAGAATCGTGCTTTTAAGTAGGCCCAATACGTTTTCAGGGGTTCCATTTACGCGAGACTGTCGGAGACGCTCCATAAATCGGTCGACCGTCCGGGTACCAAGATCTGCCGCAATAAGCGAGGCCTCCAGATCGTCCAACGTTTCAGGAGAGGGACCACGGCCAATCAGCCGGTTCACGGATTGGCGAACCGTATCGCGTGTCTTCGTAAGCCCGTCACTCAGGCGTTGCAGCCAACCCATCTGGATTCCTTACCTCTTTCTTCCCGCGACACGGCGTAAAGGCTGAACAGTGCCTGCTTTAATCAACGCCGGTATCGGCAGCACGGCCTGAAAAAGGACCCATTCTTTTCGTTGCATACGACGCGCTTCAGCGGCACTTCGCTCATGATCATACCCTAACAAATGCAAGATTCCGTGAATTAACAGCATCGCCAGTTCGCGTTGGATTGAGTGGCCCTGTTCAGCCGCTTGCCTGATGGCCTGTGGTACGGAAATTACGACATCCCCCAACAAAGGCGAGGAGGGACCCGGTCCTTCGCGCATGGCAAAAGCCAGCACATCTGTAGTCATGTCCCGACCTCGATACTGTGCGTTCAAGCGCCTCATTCGACGATCCCCAATGAACTCGACGCTTAGGACACACTCGGGTTCACCAGCCGCCGATAACATTCGTTGAATGAGACGACTAAGGGCGGAGACGAGCAGGGAAGTACGGCGAAGCCGGATTCGCACGGATACCGGCATTAGTGCGATTGGCTCTCGCGCCCCTCTCTGGGGTGAGAAGGCGCGTTCGGACGGTCGGGGCGTCCTGGGCGAAATGGCAATCGTCCGGATGAGCCGACTTGGTCACGCGAGGCTCCATGACGGTCGTACGCTTTGATAATGTCTTGAACCAGCCGATGGCGCACCACATCGCGTTCGTCGAAGTAACTGAAATTGATTCCGGGAATATCTTGCAAAATTTCTTTGACCTCGATCAAGCCCGACACGCGATCAGACGGAAGGTCGACTTGCGTGATATCGCCGGTTACAACCGCTTTAGAATTGAAGCCCAAGCGTGTCAGAAACATCTTCATCTGTTCGGCCGTAGCGTTTTGTGCCTCATCGAGGATGACAAACGAGTCGTTCAGCGTACGGCCGCGCATGAATGCGAGAGGCGCGATTTCGATTTCACCGCGCTCGATCAGCCGATTGGCGCGCTCGACATCCATCATGTCATAGAGTGCGTCATACAGAGGCCGTAAATACGGATTGACCTTGGCGTACATATCACCGGGAAGAAAACCAAGCTTCTCTCCGGCTTCGACTGCCGGTCTGGCTAAAATGATACGACTGATCTGCTTGTGAGTGAGCGCTGCGACCGCCATCGCCATCGCGAGATAGGTTTTCCCCGTGCCGGCTGGGCCAATGGCAATGACGATATCGAATTTATCGATAGCATCGAGGTATGCCTTCTGGGCCGCCGACTTTGGCGCGATCAGACGTTTTTTCGTTGCAATGGGAACGGTGCTCAGCAGGAGATCTTTCAGCGAGGTCGAACCGTTGTCTCGAGAGGCCCGCAAGGCCAGCGTGACATCTTCAGGGCGGAGATCATACCCATCGACGGTCAGCCCAGCCAATTCCTTGAGGAGATCTTCAGCGTGGCGGATCACCTCGCTTGAACCTTCCAGCGTCAACTCATCACCCCGGGCAGAGATTCGCAAGCCAAGTTCGTCTTCTATGAGCTTCAGGTGAAGATCATGACGGCCGAATAGGCTGGCAGTATTGGTGCCTTCTCGTAGCTTAAGCTTACGCACGCCCGGTGTGAATAGCCTCCCAGAGTTGGGGTTATTCTATCAGAGGGGGAAAGGGACTGACAAGGCGAGTGTTGAGACGAAGGTTTTTTGAAAATCCCAGTCGTGAGGAACTTACCGGCGCGGAAAAGGTCAGATCAAATTCTTGAAAGGCTTTGGCATCTTCATCATCGGTGGCAGTGACACGAATTTTGTGTTGGCCGACCAGCTTGCTCGTCAACGGCCATTCAATTCGGCCCGATACCTGATCAATCTTCATTCCGGGCGGCGCAGTCTCGAGCGCATAGGTCAATGGATCGCCATCCGGGTCGCTTGCCGTGACGCTATAAACATAGCGGCCGCGTTCAAGGATTGAGGGAGGCGCGGACGTAATCCTGGGCGGACTATTCATGATGGTGATTGGTGCAGAGAGTCTTGATTTCCCTTTGCTCGTCGGATCCGACGGCGTCACTTCGACCACTATCGTATCGCCCTTAACATAGCCGGTTGTGTCCAACTCGCTCACGTCCCCATCAGCTACCTCGCTATTATTCCGCCACCAACGGTATCGGTATTCAATTGGATCCTGGTCGGCGTCCGAACCTATGGCCGCAGCTCGAACACCTTGGCCTACTCGCACCTCGCTTGGTTCGAATGCAAGTTGCACGATTTCTGGAAGCGTATTTTCTACTATGGATTCAACTCGTACAGAGCGCCCTTCAACTATGCCATCGTACGGGATGGCTTCTACCGATAGTCGATCGCCTCGCTTCAGAACTGATGAAGACAACGTTGCGTGGGTCTGCCCTACGAGACGCTCTTCATTGAGCCACCACTGATAGCGATACGTAATAAGATCGCCATCAGGATCGACCGCATCGGCTTGCAAGAATATCGGCTGATTGAGCCGTAAAGGATTAGGGACAACGCGAGACGTTAGAATCGTAGGAGGTCGGTTCCCATTAATTCCTGAGCTGGATTCGCCTGATTCCTTCGCCACACCGGATTGAATAGACTCCGAGGAGCATCCTGAAAAAGCTAGAACCAGGATAAATACTAGAGTTGTAACGTGCCAAAAACTGCTCTGACCTTTACATTCAGCAGGATAAAGCTGAGAGGCGCAAGCAAAGCCAATATACCTTTCTCTCACGCCTCTCATCGCACGGCTCACAGCCGCTGATTGTTCCATGTAAGGTACCGGCTCCAAGTTCCAAGTGTTTTTACGCACGTTTTGGAGATTTGCCCTGTACTGGATTGTCCGATGATCGAAACCCGCCCCTGACATCCATCAACGCCTGTGGCACTAGCCGTGTTATCGCTGCCTTCTGCTCCAATGTGAATCCCAAGCTGTCCGGTTTGTCCGGTGCCCAGGAGAATAGATTTGTTTGACTGTGTCGTGGCTGTAGAATCAGTCCCAAGCACAGGGTCCTTATAGGCGGTTCCTGTCTGATAGAACAACGCGTACAGATACCCTATTCCAAGGGAGTTACACATGGAGGACTGGGGAACGAACGACGGGAAAAAAACAATTCCCCCGGCAACCGTCGGGGTTGCTACAACACGTTCGAGTGGAGGAACAGGAGGAGATACTATAGGATTCGGCAATTTAGTGAACCATCCCCGTATGATGGGAGTACTGATAAGACCTTGAAGCGAAGTCGTTGTACTGGTCCCGACCAAGGTCGACACAGAGGCTCCGCTACCCGTCAGACCGGTCACTGTATTGTTCGTAAAAACATTGGCGTTCGATACATCTACCAAATTATTTTCCAGACAACTTGTGGCACCCACCTGAGCACAGCCTGTTTGCACCGAATCCTTGAGGCCAAAGAAATACTGCTGCTCACTGAGCGTCTTGTCCGAAGAATCGTAAAATCGTCCGGTACCGAAAAAGACCCATATGTTACTGGCATCGTCTCGCGTCACGCCAACGCCGGCGGTTACGGGACCGACATAAGTAGTCCCAAATTGGCTGATCATCTTTGTTGGCGTTCTGGTGCCTGCCGCACTACCAGCAATTCCCCAGTTGTCGGCAGTGCAACACGGCGTCGTCAATCTGTACATTTCTCCTTTCCAGGGCGGGAAGGAGGAACTTGCGGTGTCTTGAATCAGACTACCGACATACGCTACATCGACACGATAGTCCAGATCGATGTCGACAGTTGCCACATCTCCCATTAGTGCCTGATAGGCTGAATTGAGCGATACCGAAACCGGCAACACTTTCTTGGTCGGTGTGGTGGTGAGATCATAGGCATACAGCCGCGATCCCTGTTGGATCGTATCGACCTTGTAATTCGTCGGACCCGATCCAAAGACCACATACCATGTCGCGCCTGTCGGGTCAGTCTTGCAATTCGATGCGGAGCACGACGGCTTCACGCGGAGCACCGATGGATAGCTGGTTGTAAAACCCATATCGGCATCCGTGAAGCTCCACAGGAATTGAGGACCGGTCGCCGATTCGGGGTCTGTAATATCCAAGACAAAGTATGCGCTATAAAACTCGCGAGTATCGCCAGAATCTGTGGTGTTGCCGTTCGGAGGATTGCTAAAATCGGCCGTCACCTTCATCGTCTTGACGGCCCCGCTGGCCGTTTTGCAATTTGGCGCGCCACAACTGCCTCCCATGCGAAAGCCCCCGATGAGAATCGTTCCCCATCCGCCAGGATGCGACACGCCCGGTTGCCCGTTGATACAGGGGGACGGCGGAGTGCTGCCGGCGCCTGAATCGCAAAAGATGCGGACGTCCGTCACCTTCGGCTTGAGATCGACATAGTACACATGGCTGTAATTATCGCTCGCCAGCCAGCGTAAATGTGGCAAGAGTTGCATGGGAATAAAGGCCCAGAGTTCATTGCCCAAATCCGGCGTTTTGATCCATGGATTGGGAGACCGCTGCTTCGTAAAATACCCATGGTTTGTCGTACCATCGCCGGGATTGTAGGAACCACCGTTGAAGGCGTGGAGCATCCCATCATTGGCGCCGGCATAGATGACCTGTCGCCGATTTCGATAGGTTTGGTAGAAAGCCTGGTAGCTGGCATCCCCGTAGATCACATCATAGCGCTCTTTAGGAGCCCCGACCGTTGTGGGGCTTGAATTGATCACATCTCCCAATATCCATACTTTTTTACTGCCGTCTACCGTAATGTTACGGTCCCGCAGCAGGAGGTTTCCGGAAGAATCGGTCACATCCTTCCCTCGCACCCATTTAATCAAGCTGTGCTCATCGAAGGGGGGTAGCGTGGCACTCGTTACTCCCAGATAGGGCTTGAGTAGCGATGCGTTCCCATCCACAAATTGGATCAATTCGGTACTTGATGCGAATCCATTGTTGTCTAGATCGACCCATGTATATATGTTCCGCGCATCTGCCCCCATGCCGGCCAATTGCTTGCCTGCTTCCCATATCGTACTCATGCTACTTAAATTAATATCAGGCGAGATTGGGATCGCCGTATCGGGGGTTCCATCACCATTCGTATCCGTAAGATCCGCTTTCCCATCGCCGTCGCTATCTCTAAACCGTTGAACTTTGACGACGCCTGTGTCGTACACCATTTTAACAATCAGATCGTCTTTGTAAACGAGCGCTTGGTCACGTACGGTGTCCTCACGGAGATTTCCAAATTTATCGATAAACAGCGCTTGCACATACCCCGTCCAGTTAATGGTATTCAGTCCTTCTGTTACAGAAGGAAAGAAGTATGCTTGGTACAATGCTCCGTCTCCCGTTGACGAACTGGCCAAGACCGAGGCAGACGTACCCGAAGCGCTCCGCTGCAAAATGCTATTGATCGCTGCAATTAGTTTATCTTTGAGATCATCGGCATTCGTTGATTCAAAGTACGTATCGGGCAAGCCATCCGCTCCTTTGGCTCCCGTATAATTGTTGACGGCATCCCACTCCTGCGTCAAATCCGGTATATTGTTACCATTAGCATCGACAAATCCGCCGGCTTTCGCGGTATCTTTTAAAAGATTCGCGCCTGTGCCGAAGGCAAAAAATGTATAGACCGTGAGATTATGGATAGTGGAATGGTCGTCCCCCGTAATCGGAGGCGGGGTGACAGCCGGCGTGATTAAGGGTAATGAACCGCTTGCGGGACGCAAGTCTGTTGTGTGGGCATAATATGCAACGTCATCAACATAGTGGCTTCCCGAATCTACGCAGGGATCGCTCGTTGCACCACCATTGTAGGATGAACAGACATCATCGTGGCCCGTGACATGCGGAAGCTTCGTATGGGCAATATCCTGAAGGGCCGCCGGGATATTTAGATCCATCGTGGGTTGGCCATCTGTGAAAATAATGACAAAGCTCTTACAGCATGGCACATATTGGCCGGGGTTACTGGCCCATGGCGATTTGAAGTAATACGGATCATGCGTTGCATTCACTGTATAATCTGTTCCGCCATACGCAGGAGGAACTTGAGCGAAGTACCGCATGGCTTCATAAAGCGATTCCGCTAGAGGAGTCCACGTTCCAGCCGACGTATTTTCAATGGCATTGACCATCGAAGGAGTATCGGTGCCGACATCCGCCAATACTTTTCCCCCGTCAAGCGTGCCGGACTTGAACTCCATGAGGCCAAAACGCGCCTTGTTCCCAAGGGTCTGGATAAGCCCTGTCGGCTCGCCGGAGACATCTACCGTGAGTGAATAACTCGTCGCCGAGCCGCCACAGCTCGAATTCAAGATCGTAAGGTTAGTCCCATTTCTAAAAAAGCA
>JAICXS010000377.1 GCA_025934615.1 Nitrospiraceae bacterium | reverse complement strand
TTTGAGTAGGTCTCTTTGATAGCGCTGCGCGAGGCATCCCGCCGCGATCAACACCTTGCATGCGCCGGATTTCTTCAGCTCGCCATATTCGATAATCGTATCGATCGATTCTTGTTTCGCTTCTTCGATGAAGCCGCACGTATTGATGATGACGACCTGCGCCTGGTCCGCTTCAGTGGTCAGCGCAAAGCCTTTGGCCGAAAGTGCCCCCAGCATGACTTCGGCGTCGACTTGATTCTTGGTGCAGCCGAGGTTGACGAAGCCGATCGTCGTTTTGGGTGCATCGGAGATTACGGTGAGGGGCTTACGAGGCATGGGAGTGAGTGTACGAGACGGTGGAAATCACTGTCAACTTGGAGTCGTTGAAGTTGCTTGCTTCAGAGTCCGGAGTATCCTAGAGTGGCACTATGATACGCACGTATCAAGGCATCCGACCGAAGATTGCCGAGAGCGCCTTTATCGAAGAGACCGCGGTCGTGATCGGCGACGTCGTAATCGGTAAGGAGTCGAGCGTCTGGTTTAACACGGTCATCCGCGGGGATGTCCATTTCATCCGCATTGGAAACCGTACGAACATTCAGGATCTCTGCGTCGTCCATGTCTCACACGACATCTATCCAACGACTCTGGGCGATGATGTGACGGTCGGCCATCATGTCGTGCTGCATGGCTGCACTATTAAGGATCGCGTCTTGGTCGGCATGGGGGCGATTCTGATGGACGGGGTGGTGATCGGGGAAGATTGTATCGTCGGAGCCGGCGCTCTGATTACCGAACAGACCGTCGTGCCCCCGAAGAGTCTGCTTCTTGGCTCCCCGGCAAAAATCAAACGGTCGGTCACCGACAAGGAATTGGCCTGGATTCGAGAATCAGCCGAAAACTACGTCCGCTATGCCAAGCGATACCTCTCTGGTCCCGACAAGCCCCGCGTTGGGTTCTAGTGTTTTCCGCCAGCTCATTTCTCTCCCACTCGAATAAGACAGACCGGATCTTCCACAATCGCCGTCGAATAGTCGTCTTCTTCGACGACATACCGAATGCGGTTGCGGTCGCACCAATCGGTTATCCATGGAATTTCTTCCACCGAGGTCGACACCAGGGCCGGCATGGCGAGTTTTTTAAGACAGGCTTCGGCAACCGCCATAATTTTCGTGCGTTCCTCTAAGAATGCATGAGGGTTAAACGTGACAGGATTGGCGCGGCCGTAGCTCAACGCCGACACGTTGGGATACTGTTCGGGATCGTTCAGGACACTCACGGTCCAAAGATGATCGTACGACCCACGCGCCGAACAGGCATCGGTCGCCGAGATTCGAAGCGGCAATCCCTTGCAGGCATGATTCACGACCGGGACTTCAAGGACACGTAGATTACAAGCCTCGACATGTCGTTCAAGCTCCAAGGCCTCCATGAACAGCATGGGAATTTCGGCGACCCCAGCACCTACATAGAGACTTCGTCCGCCGGATTGCAATCGATTGAGTAAGACTTCTGCCAGTGCGATGCCGAGTGTCCGGCATGGTTCCCGCCGGTCTTTCCAAAATGCCTCGCCTCCTTCGTCGCAATAGATGGTGGCAAGCTTTTGATAGTCTAAGCGCTCAAACGCTTGAGCAATGAGCCGGGCTGTCTTGGTTTGAAGGCGCTTCATCGGTCGGGAAATACACGCGGGAGCGTGTTCGAGAAACCTCTGAGCCGGCTAGGATAAAATCTCTGTCCCAATGCCCTTGTCGGTGAAGACTTCCAGCAGAATGGCGTGAGGCATCCGGCCGTCGATGATATGCGCTTTGCGAACGCCGCCATCCAGGGCCATCAGGCATGAGTGGACTTTCGGCAGCATCCCTGCGCTAATCGTGCCCTTCTTGACCATGCGTTGCATGTCTTTTCGCGTAAGCGTGGAAACGTGGCGGCCCTTGTCATTGCGAATGCCCTTCACGTCGGTGAGCACCAGCAATTTTTCTGCCTTGAGGGCCGCGGCAACGGCTCCCGCCACAAGATCGGCATTGATATTATACGTGTTGCCGTCCCGATCGGTTCCGATCGGTGCAATCACCGGAATAAAGTTTTCTTGCTGTAACCGCATCAGCACATTGGGATTCACACTTTGCACTTCCCCCACCAATCCAAAATCTTCGTCGGGATCTCCATCGGGATCGGTACAGAGACTCGCCGCCCAGGATTTCGCCGTCAGTGCCTTGGCAAAAATGAGATTCCCATCCTTCCCCGTCAATCCAATGGCTTTCGCGCCGTGCTGATTTAAAAGCGCGATGATCTCCTTATTGATCTTGCCTCCCAGCACCATCTCGACGATCTCCATCGTGGACCGATCGGTGATGCGCACGCCTTGCCGGAATTTGGCTTCGATCCCGAGCCGGTCCAACATCAGATCGATTTGCGGTCCCCCTCCATGCACGATAACCGGATTGAGTCCGACATATTTCAAAAGGACCACATCGAGGGCAAACTTTTCTTTGAGTGAATCTTCGGTCATCGCTTTGCCGCCGTATTTGATGACGACCGTTTTGCCGGCAAAGGTGCGAATGTACGGTAAGGCCTCGACGAGGACATTCACCTTCTTGATCAGTCTGTTCATAGTCGCTTCGCTCCTGAGTCTTCAGTGCTCAGTTTTCCAGCCTCAGCGTCATTTCAGGAACTGACCGCTGACGGCCGATGGCTCCTTACAAAATAAACCGGCTCAGGTCTTCATCTTTGACGATATGCTTCAGGCGGTCCTTCGCATAGCCGGCATCGACCTGGATATTTCTCTCGGCCAGTTCGGGCCCTTCAAAGAGCACCTGTTCCAAGAGCCGCTCCATGATCGTGAATAAGCGCCGGGCGCCGATATTTTCCGTACGGTCGTTGACCTGAACGGCCGTGGCGGCAATCTCCTCCAGTCCTTCACGGGTGAATTCCAAGCTGAGGCCTTCCGTCTGCAACAGGGCGTGGTATTGCTTGATGAGCGCGCCGCGCGGTTCGGTCAGGATTCTCACGAAGTCATCTTTGGTCAGCGGTTCCAACTCGACACGAATGGGAAAGCGGCCCTGTAATTCAGGAATGAGATCCGAGGGTTTGGCCACATGAAAGGCTCCTGCGGCGATGAAGAGAATATGATCCGTCCGCACAGGCCCGTGTTTCGTATTGACGGTGGAACCTTCGACAATCGGCAACAGATCTCGCTGGACGCCTTCCCGTGAGATATCCGGTCCGGTACTTTTTTCTCGCCCCGCAATCTTATCGATTTCATCCAAAAAGACAATTCCGGCTTCTTCCACCTTCGCAATCGCTTC
>JAICXS010000206.1 GCA_025934615.1 Nitrospiraceae bacterium | reverse complement strand
ATTCCCGTTGAGTCGGTGAAGCGAACTGGGTCGAATCAGGTCACGCTTGCGTTCCAAAATAGTGAACTCAAGTCACAGATTCAAAAGATCATGGAGGATTTTCCATCATTCGTTGAAGCTGAGTCACAAGCCACATCGACGACCATTGTGTATGAGATCAAAGACACCGAGATCAAACGCATTAAGGATTCGGCGATCAACCAGGCGTTGGAAACCATTCGCAACCGTATCGATCAATTCGGCGTGGCCGAGCCGCTCATCCAACGTCAGGGGTTGAAGCAGATCGTTGTCCAACTTCCCGGTATCCGTGAGCCGAAACGCGCGAAGGATCTCATCAAAGAAACTGCATTGTTGGAGTTCAAGCTGCTCGACGAGACGAGCAAGCTGTCGATGGACCTCCCTCAGCGTGTGCCAAAAGGAAAAGAGGAAGAGATCCTGAAGCAGTTTGAAGGCAAACTTCCAGAGGGCGACCAGATTTTATTTGAAAAAATGATCGAAAAAGACACCGGACGGGAGTCGCGCATTCCTTATCTGGTGAAAAAGAGAGTGATGCTGACCGGCGATGTGCTGAGCGATGCGCGGGTCTCCATCGGTCAATTCAATGAACCGTACGTGTCGGTGACCTTCGATGCGAAAGGCGCTCGGGAATTCGATCGCATTACAGGCGACAATGTGAAGAAGCGCATGGCCATTGTACTGGACAATACCATCTATTCCGCCCCGGTTATTAATGAACGCATCAGCGGGGGTCGCGCTCAGATTACCGGCACGTTTACGACACAGGAGGCCAACGATTTAGCCATTGTGCTTCGGGCCGGTGCGCTGCCGGCGCCCCTTAAGATCATTCAGGACCTGACGGTCGGTCCGTCCTTAGGACAAGACTCTATTGAAAAAGGTGTCCGAGCGACGCTCATTGCCGGTCTCATCGTCGTTGTATTCATGATGGTGTATTACAAAATGTCTGGCGTCATCGCGGACTTTGCACTCGTGCTCAACCTGATCTGTCTCATCGGCGCCTTGGCGGCGCTCAATGCCACGCTGACGTTGCCCGGCATTGCGGGGATCATCTTGACGATCGGGATGGGAGTCGATTCCAACGTACTGATTTTCGAGCGCATCAGAGAAGAGCTCCGCCAAGGCAAGCCGGTCCGGCTGGCCATCGATAGCGGATATGATAAGGCGCTGTTGACGATCATCGACTCTCACGTCACGACACTCATCACGGGGCTCGTGCTGTTTCTCTTCGGTACTGGACCGATTAAGGGATTTGCCGTCACGCTGTGTCTGGGCATTACTATCAATCTCTTTACGGCTCTGGTGGGCACAAAAGTCGTGTTCGACTGGGTCAATCAGCGACGCAAGATCAGCGAACTGAGTATCTAATAAAGCCGTCAGCCTTCGTTCCTTAGCTTTCAATGACGAACGCTGATGACTGATTGCTTTTCACTCGTTGCAGGAGAATCCATGCTCGAAATCCTTGGGAAAACGAATATCGATTTTATCGGGAAGCGCCATCTCGCGTTTCTTTTTTCCGGCATTATGGTCCTGTTGGGACTCGTGGCGGTGGTTCAAATTAGTCGCGGGCACGCGAATCTCGGAATCGATTTCGCCGGAGGCACCGGTGTGCAGTTAAAGTTCGACAAGCCGATCCGCATCGATGAGGCCCGCAAGGCGTTGGAATCGCAAGGGCTGATGAATGTGGAGCTCCAAGAATTCGTCAATGACAATAAGCTACTGGTTCGGGTGAAAGCCGGCACGACCATTGAAGAAAAGGTGGCGGACCGAATTGTGGCGGTGTTTCGAAAAGAATTTTCCGACAATGCCTTTGTCATCGAGTCGACGACTGAAATTGGACCGACGATTGGAAAGAAGCTGCAACAAGACGCGATGATTGCCGTCTTCATTTCCTTCGTCGGCATCATTCTTTATATTGCGGCTCGCTTCGAATTTCGCTTCGGCATCGCCGCGGCCATCGCGACCTTTCACGATGTTCTTGTCGTGTTGGGGACATTTTATATTTTGGACAAGGAGATTACGCTGTTGGTCGTGACGGCACTCTTGACGCTGGCCGGCTATTCGCTGACCGACACAGTGGTCGTGTTCGATCGCATACGCGAGAATTTAAAGACGCGCCGCCGCGACCAAATTGGAACGGTGATTAACAATGCCATCAATCAAGTCCTCAGTCGAACCATCGTGACGAGTTTAACCGTTGTGCTGGTCCTCATTCCTTTGACCGTGGCCGGAGGAGAAGTCCTCCACGATTTTTCATTGGCACTCTTATGGGGTGTGATCTTTGGGACCTATTCATCCATCTTTGTGGCAAGTCCATTACTGATCATTTGGCCTACGAGCGAGGGCCGGCTCTTCAAACGAGCCTAAATAATGTTACCGATTCTTGACATGTGGGAGGAGCATAAATGACAATAAACCCCTAGACTTGCAAGGGATGTTACCGAAATGAAACTGTGGAAGACACCACAGAGCCTCCAGCAAAAAGTCATCACAGCGATCGTGATGGTCGGCCTGCTTCCTCTCACCATCTCTCTTGTCCTGACCTACATCGAAGAACAACGCGCCCTCCGTGAAACGATTGGCAGCAATTTCAAGGAAATTGCAGTGGAAGCCGCTCGGCGCATCGAAATGCAAGTTACGCGGGGCATCAATGAAGCGCAGCAACTCGCCACGACGCCATTTCTCAAGACTGCCGTAAGCGAATCCAATCGAAGCTATGACGGTAAAACAGAAAAAGATGTGCAAGCGATGATTGGCGATTGGCAGCGGAAATGGCGTGGGCGGGAGAGGAAACAAGAGTTTCCCCTATTCATTAATCGTATTGTCACCAATTACCTGATCCGATGGCATGATATCCGCAAATCCGATTACATCGCCATTTTCGTGACGGATAATCGAGGCGCCCTGGTCGTCAGCTCGATCCCACAAGTGGATTACTACTATGGAAAGAGTGTGTGGTGGCAGGCCGCATTCAACAAAGGCCAGGGACAAATTTATGTCAGTGATATCTATTTTGATCCATCCTTTGGCACCCATGCCTTAAACGTGTCGCTGCCGATTGTCGACGATGAGCAGGGCCGCGTAATCGGAACGGTCAGCGTCATACTCCGTCGAGACTCTTTATTCCATTCCATTTCTGATGTAGTCATCGGCGCCACCGGGCATGCCATGCTCATGGCTGCCGATGGCACGCCATTGATGTGTCCCGTACTCTCTCCGGAAGAACACCAAGTGCGTCCTGCTCTGGTGAAACAGATGGATCATGGGCATGCCGGATGGATTGTCGCCAGCGACGATACCCATGGCGGTCATAATTCCATCGTGGGATTTGCTCCAGTCCGTTTGAGTCACCAACTGGCGGCGAACAGCTTAGGCGGAAAGCGATGGGTCACATTTGTCCGGCAGGACCCGGCCGAAACCTATGCGCCGCTTACACAGCTTCTCTGGCAGGTGGCGGCCTATGGCGCGCTTGTGTTCGCCGGCCTCTGGGCCACCGGTATTTTAGTGGCCAGGCGGTTAGTCCGGCCGATCCAACTGCTTCATGAGGGAGCGCAACAGATCGGAACCGGCGCTCTGGATCATCAACTGGATATCAAGACAGGTGATGAAATTGAGCAGTTGGCCGGCGCCTTCAATCATATGTCTGCCAATTTAAAACAGTCTTTCGGTCAGCTTGAACAGCGCATGACCGAGATCCGACGATTAGAGGAAAAGTATCGCGATTTGATCGAAAATTCTCCTGAGATGATTCATCAAGTCGATAAAACGGGGAAATTCGTTCACGCCAACCAGACGGAACTCCACAAGTTAGGCTATAGCCTTGAGGAGATGCTGACGATGCACCTCGGGGACATCGTTCCAAAAGGTCGGGAGCCGGATATTGCGGGATACCTCGAACGTCTTGTGACGGCCGGCCGTGGCACGATGGAAACAATCTTTCTTACCAAAGATGGCAAGCCGATCGATGTCGAAATTCATTCCACCGCTCTCTTCGATGTTGAGGGCGGCGGCTTATTGTACTCCCGAGCTTTTGTTCGGGATATCACGCAGCGCAAGTTGCTTGAGCAGGAAGTGCATCGGTATACGACCCAGCTCGAACAGGAAGTGGCCGAGCGGACGCAGCAATTGTCCGAATCCCAAAGGCAGTATAAGGCACTGTTCGATTTGGCGGCTGATTCGATCTTCATGGTGGCCGACGATGGCCGCGTGATGGCAGTGAATAAGCGAGAGGAACAAGCCTTGGGCTATGTCGAATCCGATGCAGTCGGCCGGCAGTTTCTTGACTTTGTCCCGGCTCATCATCATGCCGTGACGGGCTCGCTTATCGACAAGGTGGCAATGGGAGAACGTCAGGTTCCGACGCATGAGATTGCCGTCATCACGAATGCGGGAGCCGTGCGGCCTGTTGAAATCGACGTGATTCGCGTCGTCGACGGCATGAGGCCTGCGATGATGATTCAGTTGCATGACCTGACGGAACGAAAACGGCTTGAGCAACAACTGCATCGCTACAGTGAAGAATTGGAAGACAAGGTCCGCGAGCGCACTCGCGAAATCGAGGAAACGAAGCAGTATCTGGAGAATTTGCTGGAAAATGCCAACGATGTCATCTATACGCTCGACGCGCAACAGCATTTCACCTATGTGAATAATAAAATTGAGATCTGGGGCTATCGAAAGGAAGATTTGCTCGGTCGGCCCTATTTATCTCTCTTATCCAAGCGGCATCGGGGTCGTCGTTTAAAAAGCACCTTGGACATTGGGGCGAAGCAAGTCTATGAAGTCGAAGTCGTCACGAAAGCGGGTGACGTGCGGACGGTCACCGTGAGTGTGTCGCCGCTTGCCGATGCCGATGGAAAGATCCTCGGCGTACTTGGGATTGCGCGTGATATTACGGCCACTAAAAAACT
>JAICXS010000151.1 GCA_025934615.1 Nitrospiraceae bacterium | reverse complement strand
ATGCACGGCAAACGCGGTGGCCCAGGCAGGGCTCGTGCCGGCTTCATCGAGGAACCGATCCTTGATAATGAGACGGCCGCCAGGCTTTACATGAAGAAACGCTTGCTTTACCAGATCGGTATTCGCCTCAAGCCCTTGATAGTGCAGAATGTCCGACATCAAGACGGCATCGTAGGGACCGCCCCAGGCATCACGATTGAAATCGCCTGCGATCAGATCGATACGCGATTCAAGTCCTGCTTCCTTGACTCGCCGCCCGGCTATTTTCAGCGTGTCGGGAAGATCGAACACCGTGGTCTTGAGTGTGGGATAGACCTGACAGAAGGCAATTGCATTCGTCGCTGCGCCGCCTCCTAAATCAAGTAAAGTGCTAATGCCATGGAACTTCAGTCGCTTGGCTAACTCCGGCCCGCTCTGTTGTCCGATCCGATCAAGCACTGAGAGCACATTGGCACCAAGGCCTGGATTGGTTTCGAAGAGATGGCGTGCGACCGGCGATCGTCCGGTTCGAATCGTCTCCTCCAAGCGTCCCCAATTGTCCCACTCGGCATCTTGGAGCACTAATAAATGTCCCACATATTGAGTCATCGTTTTTACCAAATAGGTCTGCGCAACCGAGCTGTTGGCAAATCGATCCCCCTGTTTGGTCAGTATTCGCATAGCCACCAAGGCATTCATGAGGAGTTGGAGACGCTCGGCATCAACATGGATGCGGTTCGCAATTTCTCCTGCGCTGAGTTCCTTTCCATCCAGGACCGTGAATAATTCGAGCTTGACCGCCGTCAAGAGAATCTTCGTTTCCCAGTAATATCCAAGCTGAAATATTTCAGCGAGCGAAAGGTCTCGCGGCACATTGCCTCCGATACATCAATGGGTTGGCGCCGAAATTTTGCATCTTACTCAGTTCCCTTGTTCAAACGCAAGGCGACTCAGTGAGAGAACATTATTCATGAACGTACTCAAAATGGTCATCCCGCAAGGCCGCAGACGACATAAACCCGGCGATGCACTCCGGGGTATGTTGAGGATTGGGCGAGTCAAGAACGAAACAGCGGGACCATTTTCAACACGCTGTAAAAAAATGGCGGCGGTCCGGTGGGACCGCCGCCATTCAGAACAAGTTGCCGCTTCTTGTGATTACTTCTTCACTTCAAACTTGGCCTGAGCCGTGCCGCCCTCCGGCACATCCACTTCGGCTTCCATCTGTCCGGCGAACGGATGCCAGGCGAGAATCTTGTGTTTGCCGGCTGGAACATCCTTAATCTCGAACGTGCCGTCTTCCTTTGCGACTGCATAATAAGGATTCCACACCGGCAAGAAGAACGACTGCATGAATTCGTGCTGATCGCACTGTAAACGATACTTTGATCCTGTCTTCTCCTGGCCACCCTTGAACTTTACCGGCTTCTCTAACTTAGAACCCTTTTCAGCCAACGCGATGTTGAAGTCCGTCGAGGAACTCGCGCCCTTCACGAAGAAGCTGTGCGGATTGTGCAGCACACCTTTGACCGACTTGGGATCCTCAGGATCCGAATCGTGGTTTTCAACGCGAAAGGGCTTCTGCGCCACGACCACTCCGCTGAACGGCAGGAACTCGCAGAATTCAGCGACGACTTCGGTGCCCTTATATCCATCCACAAATGCCTTGTCATCAATGTCCTGTACAGCGATCACGGCATTCTTCAGTCCGCCGTCCTTGGCGACTTCGATGGTCTTGAGGAAGCGCTTATCTCCGTCCATCAATTCCTTGTGCGGATTTTTGGGACAAAACTTTGGGTTCGGGAACTTCGAGAAGAGAAACTCCTTCTGATCCGATTTACCGCTATACGTGACCTTGCCGGTGACGGTTCCTCCTGCATAGGAGGAGAGCGGCGCCATCAAGAACGCTCCCATTATGACTCCCGATATGGCTATGACACTCTTCTTCATGAGACTGCCTCCTTGTGATAGAAACGGTAGATTAGTATACCAACATGCGTCCCGAGTACGGGGAGACACAGATACGACTCACTGGCACCCATGGTTCGACCGTACTGGAGGGCCGTCCTAGCGGGTTTAAGAACACAAAGGTGATTTCTATACTCTAGTTTTGTCGAGCGTGTCAAGCACGGCCGACTACTTAACTATTCTCTTCTTCTCTGGCGCGTTCCTTTGCAGGGGCGAAAGAATTCGGCCAAGCGCTCCACCGGCCGTCGCCCGTACGGCTTCATCCTGGTCGTGAAGCGCTCGCTTCAACACAGGAATTTCAGATACGCCGCCAGTGTGGCCCAGCGATCGAGCGGCGGCAATGCGCGGACGAGGTAAGGGGTCTTCCAAAAACGATTCCAGCGCGTCGATCCCCTGCCGTTCTTTTGTTTTAGACAGGGCGCGGGCAACTGCAGCCCGTACACCGGGATCGGCCTGCTGCGCTAACTCATAGATGGCCTCCGATACCTGATCATACGGCACGCCAAGCTGTAACAGAACGGACACCGCCGCCGCTCGCACTGGAAGGTTCCCATCGTGTAACGCCCCTCGAATGGCAGGCACCGAAATGGTGGCCCCTAATTCTCCGAGACTTACGATGGCCGCCGCCCGCACTGCAGGCAAGCGATCGTGTATCGCTTCTTCTAGAAATGGAACGGCCTCCTTGTGATGAAGCTCGCCCATGGCTGCTGCTGCCGCGCCGCGCACCGACGGTTGAGGATCCGTCAATGCCTGCTGCAAGATCGGCAAACCGCGAGAATCTTTCATCTCGCCCAGCATCCGAAGAGCCGTAGCCCGTTCCTCAGGGTTCGAGGCGGAGGCCGCCCGCCGTACGAGGTCCCAACCTTCGCCATGATGCAACGTTTCAAGTGCACCGGCAGCCGTAATGCGAACGATTCCTTGCTCGTCATTCAAGGCATGTTGGATCTTGCCCAGGGCGGCTGGATCACCGGAGCGGCTGACGACCTTGACCGCCGCCGCGCGAACCATTCCGGCTTGATCCTCCAACGCTTTGTTCAGCGTCTTCGATCGGCGTCCCGCCGGAAGCCGTCCCAACCCTTCCACCGCCAACGCTCGAATCAATGCAGATCCATCGCTGAGGCCGTCTTCAAAATAGGGAATACTCTCCTCGGAATCCAGTTCCTTCAACGCCGTATAGGCCGCTCCCCGCATCTGTTCTCGCATGTCTTTGAGCATGGGCGTAATAAATGCCATCGCTAGTTCTCGCAACAGAGGTCGCTCATCCTGTTTCACCTGCTCGAATACCTGTTCGTATTCGACCAGTGCATCGGTAGGCCGGTTGAGGCGAATCAAGCTTTTGATTTTCAAGCGACGAGCCTCGACCGAAACCGCCGGCTCTGCGATGAGCGGCTCAACTATGGTAAGTGTTCGATCATAGTCTTTATGGTCGAAGGTCTGCCTGGCTTCTCGCATTCGTTGATCGAATGAAGCAGCCGCAGAAAGCAGGCCCACAGTACCCATGCAGAGGAAGACGATGAGGATAACGCTGAAACGAGGACTCCCGAAAGCAAGTGCAAGCCGCTTACAAAATCCGAACCGTGACGGACCTACAGGATGTGTCACAATGTAATCGATGGATTCACGGATTAGCGCTGACGCTCGACAAAGGGATCGATGTTGACCGCCCGGCCCAGAGATTCTTGGCCAAAGCGCGCAGGCTCCATGACTTCGTAGGCGGTTCGTCGTCCAATCGGCGCCGGCAGAGAGAGATTGACTCGGCTCAGTCCCTTCGCCTCGACCGTGACGGTTCGTTCTTCCAGCGTCCCGACAGAAGGATGCCACGCAATTAAGCGATAGGTGCCTGGAGGAACATGTTCGATGGCATAGGCGCCCGTCTTATCCGTAATCTCGTAATACGGGTTCGTCACGGCCACCGCCCAGCTTTCCATATAGGCATGGAAGCCGCATTGCATCACAAAAAAGCGGCGGCCTTTGCTGAGCTGGATTCTCTCCAACATGGACCGCCCCGGTTGATGTCCATGCTGAGCGTGAAGATTGTCCCGCTGATGATGGGTGTTGAACGGCAACGGCGAATTAAACAGGACCCGGGCACCTAGTTGCCGTGAGGTTTCATACGCCTGGATGTCGTGCATCACGGGATCCATATTGACAACCTCGACCGCGTGCCGGTCTCGCACGACGGTTACGAATGGCGTGAACTGACAATCCTTGGCTTCCACCCGCGGGACAGAGAGATCGAATGGTTTGCCGGCTTCAATGTCGTCCAAAAACACTACGACGTCCTTGAGACCGTAGAGTCCGCTATGCTCATCGACTCGAAAATCGTAGAGCAATCTCCATCCGTGCCCGTTCGAAATGCGTCCACAATATTCCGGGTCAGGAAAAGTGATGAGGTTAAACGCCTTCGGCGTCGGAATCGTTCCTTGCAGCGTCACCACGCCTGAGATCGTCCCGCCATTGTCGATGTCCACCACATCATACGCCTGAACACGCGCGCTAAATAAGGAGAGCCATACAACTACGACACTCATGGCGACGTGCCAACGAGAAAGTTTTCTCACAAGGATTCTCATCTTATTTTTTGTGATCGTCTCTTGTAGAAACAGGATGTTCAAAAAGCTTCCAGCGAGGCCGCAGCAAGCGAAAAGGCGAGGCGTACCCTTGGGTACGTTGAGCCTTTGAGCGACGCGAGAACAAAGCTGGAGGCCTTTTTCAACATCCTGCTAAGGTGTTTGTTGTTTCAACGTCGGCAAGATTGCCAACGGCTTGCCCAGTGATTCGATTCCATAATGCGGATTTTCGACCATCTCATGCGCGCTTCGCCGACCGGTCGGGGCTTTGAATTCAAAATCTGCCGTGACCGACTCTTTAGCCCGCACCGTCACTTTCTGTTCGAGCATGGGACCGGTCTCCGGATGCCAAGCTATCAATACATACTCCCCAGGAGGTACATCGGGAATCTTGAACATGCCGTCCCGATCGGTAATCGCATGATACGGATTTTCCACCGCAATGCCCCAACTCACCATGTACGCATGGAAGCCGCACTGCATGACGAAGATCCGCCGCCCTTTGGTGAGATTGACCGGTTCCGTCATCGGTTCACCGGCTAAATGCTCATGGGAATGTGCGCCCACCTCGCGCTTGTGATGTGCATTCATGGGCAGCGGCGTATTGAAGAGGACCCGCGGCCCTAATTGTGAAGTCTCATACGCCTGAATGTCATGCATCACGGGATCCATATTGACGACAACAACATTCTCATGATTCTTGACGGTGGCCACAAACGGTAAAAACCGACAGTCCTTCGCTTCAATCCTTGGCGGCGTAAAATTGAACGGTTTTCCCTTGGGAACCTCCGCCAACCAGACCACGACATCTTTAAAGCCGCCATCGGTCGCCGTAGTGAATTCTTCCAACAACCGCCAGCCGGTACCGGTCGAAATCCGACCGCAATAAACCGGATCAGGAAACGTGACTAGGTTGAATGCTTTGGGAGTCGGCTTCCCTCCAGCTAGGGTTACTTTTCCGGTAATGGTCCCGCCGTCGGTCACTATGATTTCCTCATAGGACCAGACAGGCGATGCGGCACACATAAGTGCAAGACCGACAACTGCTACGAGCGTTCGCATTGATACCTCCGAGCCCTTAGAACGTGACAGTTCTCCATCTTACCGGGCTCACGGCGCAAAAAAAAGGGGGAGCCT
>JAICXS010000553.1 GCA_025934615.1 Nitrospiraceae bacterium | reverse complement strand
GTCCGGTAGCCTTGCCTGATCCGCTCCCTACGCGCGTGAGATCGTTGTCCTGATCGAGCATCGCGTCAATCTGCGCTTTCGGTGGATAGTACGGCCCTTCAGTTTGATCCGGTGTGATGGGACACAGGGTATTGGCCGCGTGTCCCACCATGATTGAGACGAACCATAGTCCTGTGAGGCTGACGAGCGCGATTACGATGCTGCGTCGCGACATGACACGCGCTTTCACGGGGTGATTCATGTCTTCTTTCGAGCCGCATCCCGGGCGAGCGCGTCACGAATCGCCTCTTTTGCGCCGCTCGTAATCGGCTCGCCATGATTGGGACATAGCGCCTTGAATTCCAGGCTTAACAAATGGCGGACGCTCTTGCGGATGCGAGGCGGATCGTCTTGATACTCATCGGCGACAAATGCCAATCGTGCATTATCATAATTCGTCAGCAAGTCGCCGCAAAAGACCACGCCACCGTCACGCTCCAGATACAAGGAGTAATAGGCCTCTGTCGGTCCCGGTGAATGAATGGCTATCAGATTGCCCGCGAGATGATCGCCCTGGTCGTACCAGAAATCCGGGTCTTCTTCAAAGTCCACCGCCCCGGCCGGCGCGTGCACCGGGACCGTGAGTTCCCGACGGTAGCGCCATGCCGACCGCTCATGGCACGAGGCGGTCAGCACAATCGCGTGAACCGTTCCTAACCGTGCCAGATCCTGGTTAGCCATCGGCAGCGGATCGATAAGAACAACCTGGTTGCCGTCCACTACCGCATAGCTGTCGCTTTGGGCATCGATGCGGTCGTCCTGTATCGTCCAGCGATAGACCCGCGGAAACACTTCTCCAACCAGTATGGCGGTTCCTTTGGGTTCAGGCATGGTCGTCTTCCTCGGTAAGGACATGGTCAGGCGTTGCCGAGGGCGCGGAGCCGCTCAGTCAACTTCATATTCTCGGAATAATCCACGGCACAATCAATAACGACAGGACGCTCCGACGTCAACGCCTCGATCAAGCAAGGCCGAAGCTCGGATGGCGTCGTCACACGCATTCCCTCGGCGCCAAAGCTCTGGGCCAATTTCACCAGGTCCGGATTGCCAAAGTCGACCAACCCGGTGCGTCCAAACCGTTTTTCTTGATTCCAACGGATCACGCCATATCCATCGTCGCGCCAGACCAGCACGACGATCGGCACGTGTTCGCGCACTGCCGTTTCCAATTCCTGGACGTTCATCAAGAAGCCACCGTCACCGGTGACCGTGACAATCCGGCGGTCGGGATACGCCAACTTCGCCGCGATGGCGCCCGGCAGTCCAATGCCCATGGCCGCATAGCCGTTAGAAATGAGGCATGTGTTGGGCAGCTCGCAGGGAAACATGCGTGCCATCCAGAGCTTATGCGCCCCGACATCGCAAATCACGATGTCCTGCGAACGCATGCTTGCGCGTAGCGCACGGATGATGTCTTGCGGCCGCAAGGGTCCGGCGAGCGTCTCCTGCGCTTCGGCATCAAACGCAGTACTGATGCGTTCCCGCTGTCCTCCGGCCCACCGATCGTCGAACGGCTTCAGTCCCGCGCCGATGTGCTGCAGCGACAAGGCCGGATCGCCCAACACGCCGACGTCGACAAGATAATGCGCATCGACTTCGGCCGGCGTCGCATCGATGTGCACGAT
>JAICXS010000565.1 GCA_025934615.1 Nitrospiraceae bacterium | reverse complement strand
TCCTTAACGCACCGGGCCTATTTTCGAGGCTCAATAGGAGCGCGGTTTCTTCGCCGAACTTAATCTTCGCCGCCTTAAGAGCGGCGCGAGCACGTTCCAGATCCGCAACCAGCAGACGCAACTTACCCGTTCCCATCACTTCGGGGGCGGAGAAAGCCTTGATATTGACTCCGGCTTCGCCGAGGACCGCTGTCACTCTGGCAAGGGCGCCGGGCTTACTCTGACCGCTGATGACAAGCTGCGTCGTAGTCGGCATATCAGCACTCCTTGTGGCTCTCCGACATCAAAGCTTTTTTCGTCGCGCTGAGCGGGCGGCTCGCAACGGAGACCAAGACCCGTAATGATAACATACAATGCGAGAGGACGCCGGTCTCGCGCAAAGTTTCCTAGCCCGTAGCCGTAACGAAAAGAAGACTTCGGCACTCAATCGAATTCGCAGGAACCGCCGCTTCCTACACCGGAGGCACGATGACGGCCGCTTGCTCTGCATTCTCAATCTCCTCTTATGAGCATCCACTCGTTGCGCCGCACGTCACACATTTGAGACAGGTGCCGTTGCGGACCATGGTAAATTGCTTGCATTCTTGGCAGGGGTCGCCCTCGTAGCCCTTCACCTTGGCCTCTTTAGCGCTTTGGACTTCCGTCAGGGTGAGCGTTTCACGCATGATTTCCACTTGTCTGGCAACACCGTGTCCGTTTCCGTGACCATTTCTTTTTCCGCCGTTCCGGCGGATGGGAAGATGTTCCGTAATAACGGAAGATTTAGCCAGTGCATCCAGGTCCGCCTCTTCATCGAAGCATTCAGGATCCATATGGTCTTTTTTCATGGAATCCATACGTAGATCTTCTTCGTTCACCTGCGCGAGGTCATATCGATCAAGATACGTAACAGCCAATTCACGGAAGATATAATCGATGATCGAGGTAGACATTTTGATTCGATCGTTCAATTTGACGGGACCGTTCGGCTCAAACCTGGTAAAGACAAACGCCTCGACGAATTCTTCCAGCGGCACGCCGTGCTGAAGCCCAAGAGAGATGGCGATCGCAAAACAATTCATGAGGCTTCTGAACGCCGCCCCCTCCTTGTGCATGTCCAAAAATATTTCCCCGACCGTCCCATCCTCATACTCGCCGGTGCGCAGGTAGAGCTTATGTCCCCCGATAATCGCTTTTTGCGTGTATCCGCTTCGTCGGCTCGGTAGCGGACGTCGCTTGGCAAGGTACCGAACGAGCACCCGTTCGGTGACTTTCTGCGCCATCTCCAGAACACCAGACCCCGCGTCCACAGCCTTTCCACTGTCGGTCGAGGCGCTCAGCGGCTGACTCAGCTTGGACCCGTCACGATACAGTGCGACCGCCTTGACCATGCTCTTCCAGGCCAGCAAATAGGCCGCCTTGACGTCTTCGAGCGTGGCATCCGCCGGCATGTTGATGGTCTTGCTGATCGCGCCGCTAATGAACGGCTGTGCCGCGGCCATCATGCGGATATGCGCATCGACGGCGATGGAGCGTTGCCCGATCCGACCGCATCGATTGGCACAGTCGAATATCGCAAGGTGTTCGGCTTTCAAATG
>JAICXS010000172.1 GCA_025934615.1 Nitrospiraceae bacterium | reverse complement strand
GAAGAGGGCGAGCTGAGTTTTACGAATGGGGCTGAGGCGATGTGGCGCTAGTTCGTAGCGTCAGTCGCGTAAGCAAAGAGTTGAGTGAGATGGCAGGCGGCCGGGTCGGAAACGATCCGGCCGTTTTTGCTTTCTATCCGAAAGAGTAACTCCAGTCACGTTGTCCTGCGAAGATCGGGGAATTCCAATATTACGTGGTAACAGTCAAAATCGACTGGATATGGCTTGCCGACTGGCGCGCTTCTCCTATGCCGGGATCGGCGATTAGGCCTCGTCGCATATTCGGCGATAGGCGAAAGAATACAATTTAGCCTTTGGGCAATCATTGCAAGCGCGTCGTCCGGCGCGCCGCTGAGCAGATACCCGAGCATCGCCCCTGAGGCCGAGAAAGGCGCATATCTGCAAGAAAGAAACTCGTTCTGTACGTCGCGCACGTAGTCGGCGACGCTGTTGGACGTGGCAAGAACCTTCGCCTCTATCGGCCACATGATACGTTCGTCGGCCCGAAGCACAAATGCAAGATCGTATTGGGGAGGCTGGGCAGGCGGCCTCGCCATCGTCTCTCGTTCAAAGGGGCCATGTTGTATGTAGAACGGCTCGTCGCCGCTCATCGCATCCCTTATTCGTGGCTCCAACACCTGAGTGATACTTCGCTCAAGATCTCGGCCATCGAACTGCGGCCGCGTCGTTGCCAACGCCTCGTAGCCCGACCACACCAATCCGAGCAGTTGGCGAGATGGATGCTGCATCCAAGACCGAACCAGCGCAATGAACGCTGGATCAACTGAAGCGTTGTTCTGCCTCCCCGCCCTGCCCGACATCAGTGAAGCACCTCTTCACTCTCCGGGTTTGCTTCCTGCTGCCACTTGAAGAAGTCGAGCGCCACTTCATCTCCATCCAGCAATCCCATACTGCGAGTCCAGAAGCGACGTTCATTTGGCTTTACTATAAAGATCGTTGGGACACCGCTGCTGGCATCGTATATCCGAGCAATACGCTGATTGTAGATTCCTCCCATCGCTCTTCCCGCCCTGTGGTTCAGCCGCTGGAATTCTTGCAATAATTCTCCGGAGCGAAGGCTTCTCACTTGAATGGAGCCCTCAATCTGTTGATCGAACTGGAACGCGACGAGCCGATAAGGCAGACCTTCATCAGGACAACGGAAAATTGTGGCCGAGATAGAGTGCTTCTCGCCAAACCCGGCTTTGAGAACTCGGATTAGATACTCACAATAGCTTTTCAGATGAGATTCGCTTCCACCTGCGTCCGAAGAAATAGCTCGTATTCCTCGCGCCCCCTCTCCGATGAACTCACCTAGCGTGTACTCAATAGCGTCTTCAATAAGCACGCGCTCGGCATCCTTGAGGCCAAACAAATCGAACACACGAGCATCTAGGTCATCCAAGCTCTTGACGTGCTCAATCGAGGCGACTTGCTCCGTTGGAATCGGCAACCCTAATAGCTCAGATTTCGACGGCTTGGGACGGTAGACGAACCGCCCGCTTGTTAACAAAAGAAAGTACACGGCGAGGAGACTATTAAATACGACACAGGCCGTCGCCAATTTTTCTTGCGAGCTGTGATGGATTGAGTAGTAGCTTTCGTTGCAAAGTATGCCTTCGTGCCTTTCGGAGCGCGTCAGGCGCGCATGAAATCGGCCAGTGGGCTTGTTCCAGCTCTGCTTTACTATCAACTGCGGCCACGCAAACGCATCCAGGGCAGTTGAAGCTCGAGAGTGCACCTTTATGTCTCCGACTCGAGGGAAGTCAGCAACGTTCAGGTAAGGGAAGTCGGACGCTGGAAACAGCGTCGCGTTGAAAATGCGCATGTCGCGCAACTTCGAAAGAGACTTTGTTCGATCGCCGAACTTAAGGCCTTGTTGGCATAAAATACGCTCCTCATCGGCAAGAGTTGGGAACCTTTCCAGTCTTCCAATTAGCTGCAAATCGCGCGGGCTGCCCCACATAAGCTTCGACCAAATCAACGAATCCGCCACTGCATCCCGCGCCTTCAGCAAACGTCGGTCCTGAGGTTCAATGACAATTGCAAACTCGTCCACCAACGGCCGCAAATGCTTTGGGCTCACGTAAGCAATGGCACTATCTGGTTCAGGACTTTCCCGACTCATGATTACGATGCAAGTGGGGGCCACAGACGTTTTTGTAGTGTGAGTTTTCCTCTTAAAAACCTTAAATCGCAGTACCGAGAGGTTGTAGATTTCTTCGACTCGGTGGCTAGAAAACAACTGTCGGCGGAAGGCGAGCGCCTTGTTACTAATATTGAACAAGAGCGAATTTGCCGACTGGATAAGTGCTATCTTCCCTCGAGAAGAGGCGACCTGAGCTCCCTTAGCCAGAAATAGACCCCCGATATCCTTATTTGGAATTGTCCATTTGTGATCTTCGTTGTCTGCCCAACGTTTGGCGGCAGCCGTTGTCACGCCATCTCCCCACGGGGCATTGCCGACAACCAAATCATACGTACCGGCATCGCTGATCGTATTGAAACCGTCCTGATCCTCACTGAAGAAATCCGAACATATCAATCGACGTTGCCGCATCGGCGGAAATGTAACTTGGGTCCAATAATACCGCGGCTCGATTTCATCGCACATAGCGAGATACAGACTGAAGCACGCGACACGAACCGCGTGCGGATCCTTGTCCACACCAAAGACGTTTCGTTCAAGTAAGCGCCTCAATGTTTCTGCGCGAACCATCTCTCCTGGATTTGCATTCTTCCAGCGGTGAACCAGCCGCTGAAAAGCCTTCACTAAAAAGATTCCGGAGCCGCAGGCGGGATCGAGAATTTTAACGTCCCATTCGACACCACTCCACGGGAGCACTCGATCAAGGACAAAGTCCACCAGATAGGGCGGAGTATAAAATATACCGTCCCGCGAAGCACGCTCCGTGACGAATGTTTCGTAGATGCTACTGATGAATTCGAGAGGAATGACATCAAAGGCGTACTGCGGCCAGAGGCACATCTGTTGACTGGGCATATCCAGATCGCCCCGAATGAATTGTGCCAGAAGCGCCAAATGCTCGGCCTCAACGATTGCTTTTTCTTTAGCCCAACCTTGAGCGCGCTCTTTAGGAGTGCCCCCTTTTCCAGGAAACAAATCGCCATTGAACCTTTCATTCAACCAATCGAAGAGGCGATAAGTGTCACCATAGTCAGAGAGAACACTATGAAAAGAAGAATGCGAGCTTCGGAGAATTCCCTCCCTATGCAGACGATGCAGCTTCGATACGGTCAGGGCTGCGTTTCCATCCTGATCCTTCCTATCGAAAAGAAACTGCACAAAAATCACGCGCGCGAGCAGGTCGTGACAGACGTCGTCGTTTCTGAGGCCTTCCTGCGCTAACCTTTGGCGAATGTAGCGCAAATTCCCCAAGAGCATTTGATCTGCTCGACCATCCCGATTGAAGCGCTCCGTATGGCCTGAGAAGAAGTGACCAGATACGAGATTGATCCAGTGCAACGCGCGAGCACCTCGAAAATCAAGCTCGTCGTCAGCTCCGATCTCGAATTGCCGAACATCAAACTCATCCACTAGAAACTGATCAATGCTTCGTTCGAAATTGGGGGCCTCACAACAACTCCAGACGCGCAGTAGCGACGGCTCAATTGTTATCAAGGTCGGAGCGTGCGAGAAATTCCAAGAAAGGCGATGCAATTCGCGAAGTGTTTGCTCGCCGATACTTGAATGAAACTCTGCCACAATCGCGATGGGAGGCTCGGATGTGGCGGCATCTGGGTCGGCCATCAAAACGCCGATCCGAACGTTCCCAGCATCCGGGAAGCGTTGCAGGGCACGCCCAATCTTTTCTTGGACAAGTGTCGAATAGACCGACGCGCCCGCCCCTTGTGGGCGAACGACATCATTAGGCGCCGGCCATCCGAGAATGGTATGCGCTTTTTCAAGCGAAATATTAGATTCGTTTGTCACGAACCAAACTCCAGTCGTCCCTGCTTCTCGCCCCCGAACTTGCCGGTGGACGCTCGTCCTCGGGGCTTCTTCTTGGTCAAATTCAAACGAGAAAAAGCGGGCTGGTAGGCAATTCCGTTGGCTCGCAGCAAAGCAAGAAGTGTCGCGATGATCGCGAGGTGAGCCGGAATCTCACCTCGCTTCGCATTATTCGTAATTGAATTTGCGTGCATCCCGAGAAGCTTGGCAAAAGCGCGAACACTCAGGCCCGCCTTCTCTAACTCAGCAATGAAATCCGGATAGGGCATGCTTCAGCCATCACATACACATGTTTTAATGAAAGTACCACATAAAAACATGTGCGTCGACAGATTTTGTTCAGCATTTGTCCCTGCCAAGCGTTGCCCCTACCTTTCCTAACGGTGGATAACGGCTCTCGTCGGACGCCAAGACTTGCGCCACCAAAAGCCAATTTCGCTCACCCTTTCATGCCCTTCTCCTTGTTCAAGCTCCAATCGCAAAAATATTTGTCTTCCATTTTTCCGAAATCCATGTTTCTCTCCCTCCCATCCCGCCTCGGTGAGAGGGGCGAACGCGTCGTCACGAACGCGGGGCAGGGATGCGATGGACGCAATGGCTCGTGTCAGACGAAGGCGAGCCGACGCGGACTGCGAAAGCGTGTGGTCCTGGCCTCCCGACGCTGAGGTCAACCCTCAGGGCTCGAGAGCCCGGGGGGACGGGGGCTATCAAGCCCGGCACCCCGAGGAGAGCGCGCCATAAGCCGTAAGCCATCGCGCGGGGAATGCCGGTTGTTTCGGCTGAACCTGTGGTGACTGCCGCCTGCGTTTTTTGTTGCAGGCGGGCCATGGGTGCGGCCTGCACCCGGCATTCCCCGCGCCCTCTCGACTATCGAGGGCGACGCATGATGCATCACCCGGGCATGAACGTGCCGCGGGAATGCGGAGGTGTATCTCCCCCTCGGCTGTCATGCCCCGCGAACCGAGCGGGAATCCAGTATTCCAGAGGCGTTTTCGGCTCGAGCACGGCCGTCTCTGGAATACTGGGTCGTCCGGTCAAGCCGGACGACGACACCGGGATGCTGTTTGACATTCACATCAGAACGACACGAGCCGCTTACGGCTTGTCGAGGCTGTCGACCACGGCGGCCGCCTTCTTCATCGCGTCCGCCTTCGCGGTGACATTCGCCGGCACCGCCTGCCGCTTCTCGCCGGGGTCGTCGAAATCATGCGTGGCGCCGATGTAGAGGGAGACGGCAAAGGTCGTGCCGAGCGAGCGGTTGACTACCTCCTGGCATTTCAGGGGCGAGACCTCCTCGTCGGCGGTGCCCATGAACAGCGCGATCGGTGCCGGGCTCGCGATCTTGTCGTCGAGCAGCGCCTCCCTGCCGCAGCCGGGATAGAAGGCGAGCGCGGCGCGGAAGCCGGTTTTCGCGCCTTG
>JAICXS010000253.1 GCA_025934615.1 Nitrospiraceae bacterium | reverse complement strand
TCGACGCCTTTGTTCTAAACGACAGCGAGGCCCACATGTTGACCAAGGAAGACAATATGTTTCGCGCGCTGAAGAAGATACATCGTATGGGGCCGAAATACGTGATCATCAAAAAAGGTTCTCATGGTTCCATATTATCCGGGCCCAAAGGGTTCTTCATTTGCCCGGCGTATCCATTGCACGATGTAATTGACCCAACCGGCGCAGGAGACTCGTTTGTCGGCGGAATGATCGGCTACCTGGCGACGGCGAAAGGCGCAATAGATGCGAACATCCGGCGCGCGATGATCCATGGGAGCGTGGTGGCTTCGTTTTGCTGCGAAGGCTTCGGCCTAAATCGGACGACCCGGGTGAAGCGTGCGGATATTGCGAGGCGGGTCCGAGAGCTTGAACGGCTAACACATTTTTAAGCGCGGATGGACGGCGCGTACAAGAGTTATTGGGTTAAATAGGTTAAATAAGGAACACACACACAGAAACAGGTTGCATCCACCGCTCCCGATTCTTACAGTTTTAACAGTGGCTAGCGGCCTTTACACTACGACGACGATTTAGCGTTCATCTCTGAACGGGATGGACGCCCACGCCTCGATGTTTATTCTTCGAGGCGTTTTGTTTTATGGATAACGAAAGAAAAACTCTCGACGAGCGGAACAAAATGACGGAGCTCGAGCGCATCCGGCACTCGTGCGCGCACGTCATGGCCACGGCCATTTTGCGCCTTTGGCCGGATGCCCAGTTCGCTTACGGGCCGCCTGTCGAGAACGGGTATTATTACGATGTGGACCTGTCACACCGCATCTCGCCTGAGGACTTCGAGAAGATCGAGGCTGAGATGAAGAAGGAGATCAAGGCCAACAACGTCTTCGAGAAGATTGTCGTGACACGCGATCAAGCGATAAAAGACGCACAGAGCGGCCGGCTGGGCGCTTTGACCGAGCGACCGAACAATCCGAGCAAATTCAAGCTGGACCTGCTCAACCAGATTCCCGAAGGCGAAGCAATTTCGTATTACAAGAATGGCGATTTTATCGATCTGTGCGCCGGACCGCACGTGATGCGGACCGGCAATATTGGCGCATTTAAACTGACCACCGTGGCGAGCGCCTATTACAAAGGCGACGAGAAGAATCCGCAGCTCCAACGGATCTACGGCACCGCCTTCAAAAATAAAACCGAGCTTGAGGCCTATTTCAAAATGCTGGAGGAGGCCAAGCGACGTGATCATCGGAAAATCGGCGCGGAGATGGGGCTTTACACCATCGATCCGGAATTCACCGGACCGGGACTGCCACTCTGGCTGCCCAAAGGCGCCGCCATGGCGGAAGAGTTGGAGAAGCTCGCGAAAGAGACGGAGTTCGCCGCGGGCTATGTGCGCGTAAAAACCCCGCATATCGCGAGGGAAAAGATGTATCTAACCAGCGGACACCTGCCGATTCTCTATGCCGAATCGATGTTTCCGCCGATGGAACTGAAGGAGACAGCGGACGCGCAAGTCGCGGAACGTTATTACCTCAAGGCGATGAACTGTCCGCACCATCACCGTATTTTTGCGGCTGAACCGCGGAGCTATCGCGATCTGCCGCTGCGCCTGGCCGAGTACGGCACCTGTTATCGCTATGAACAGTCCGGTGAGTTGTTCGGATTGATGCGCGTGCGCTCGTTGAACATGAACGACGCGCACATCTACTGCACCCCCGAACAGTTTTCGGATGAGTTCAATGCGGTAAACGAAATGTATCTCAAGTACTTCAAGATTTTCGGGATCGAGAAATACGTGATGCGCTTCAGCACGCATGACCCGGCGAAGCTTGGGCAGAAATTCGTGAATGAGCCCGAGCTGTGGAAGCAGACCGAAGACATGGTTCGGAATGTTCTTCAAAAATCCGGCATCAATTATAAAGAGATTCCGAACGAAGCGGCATTTTACGGACCGAAGATCGATGTGCAGGTGTGGAGCGTGATCGGGCGCGAGTTTACGCTGGCGACGAACCAGGTGGATTTTGCCGTGCCGCGCAAGTTCGGGCTAACCTACCGGGACAAAGATAATACCGAAAAGACTCCCCTGTGCATTCACCGCGCGCCGCTCGGAACACACGAACGATTTATCGGATTTCTGATCGAGCACTACGCAGGCAATTTCCCGCTTTGGCTCGCGCCGGAACAGGTGCGCGTCCTGACGGTCGGTGACGAAGAACCCTTGATAAATTACGCGAAGTTGATCGTGCAGGAGTTGCGCGCGAACATGGTGCGGGCACATGGCGATTACAGTCCGGACAAAATCAACGGGAAGATTCAGCAGGCGGAACTGGCAAAGGTTCACACCATGCTGGTCGTCGGGGCGCGCGACATGCAGGCTGGCGCGGTGAGCGTGCGGTTGCATGGCAAGGGAAATGTGGGTGCGCGGCCGAAGGGCGATGTGATAAACGAAATCGTCCAGTCGATCAAAGAGCGGCGTGGTTAAAGGATGCTTTCGCTTTACTGGTCCACGTTTGCTCAGCTCATTTCCGTTCCCTTCGAGCATATCCAGCTCATTTGGGGTATCGTGCCGCTATACTTCGCGTTGCTGCTGAATGAATTGACGTCGTCGAAGGCGAACTTCCGCACGGCGCTTCAAACTGGATTCAGTTTCGTTTGGGCGGCGGCGCAATGGTTGTATCCCTATTTCCGTTCTCGCGGCGCGAACGGCCCACAGATCGAGTTCAATGCGATGCTTCCCGTTAATCTGTTTGTGACATTCCTGGTCCTGGTACTTGGAACAATCGCATTGATCAGCGGCATCCGCCGTAAATTCCCGAAGTACGGCGCTTTCCTTGGCCACACAAGGTTCAGCAACTATTTCATGATAACTATTTTCCCGATACAGACACATTATATGCTTTGGAATTGGGACCGGCTGGTGAGCATCCTTCTTTTCGCGGTTCCTGTGTGGGCGCTGTTACATTTCGGACTGATGCCGCTAAGGAAGTAGTGTTCAGTCTTAAACATCTAATCTCTTTCCAAGGAATCTCCCAGTAGAAGGAGCCCGCGCAGATGGCTATGACATAAGTATGATCTTCCATTCAGGCGATTTGCGCGGGCTGGCGAGGCTTTATCATGTTCCGTCTACGGCGGCGATATCCTCTGGAGCTGCGGGCGCGCCGCTGAGTGTTGTCCGATCACTTTACTATTGCGTGCGCCGGGGAAAGCCACAGGAAACATGGCGAACCGGGGCTGTGTCAGACAATTCTGACAAGACTGGCACCCACCTGGATCCGAGCAGCTAAACACGCCTTTTACGCGGTATTCTGCATCCTTAGAAGACACGCTCTGTCCCGAGAATTCCCAATATTTAGGCGCTCTTTCATTCTTTTCCTCTCTTAAGCCAAGGGTTTTCCTTGGAAGCTCCTCGCGTGTATCTGAAAAGCGGCATTTTGGCAGACCTTATGCATCAGCCGAGGACGGATGTACTCAGAAGATGTTGTAGGTTGGGGGAGGCTGAAGTCTCTCGTTATCAATTGGTGTGGTTTTTTTGCCGCCTTGATTCCACTGTCCGGATTTGCTGTTTCCAGTGTGACTGTCGCCTGGGATCCCGATTCGAACCCAAACGTGGTGGCGCACAAAGTGTATTATGGTGTGGTCTCCGGCACATACACGAACTCCGTTTCGGCCGGCACCACGACGAATGCGCTGATCACCGGTCTCATAGAGGGTACTACCTATTACATGGCGGCCACCGCGGTCGATAACCTGGGACAGGAAAGCGATTTTTCCACTGAAAGCTCTTACTTGGTTCCCGTGCCGGTCAATAACCCTCCGACGTTGAACGCGATCAACAACGTGACGATCAATGAGGGCGCCGGCACACAAACGGTAAATCTGTCGGGGATCAGCTCTGGGAATACCAATGGCTCTCAGACGTTGACGGTTACGGCGAGTTCGAGTAATCCAGCTTTGATCCCGAATCCGACGGTAACTTACACGAGCCCGAGCGCAACCGGCTCAATTTCGTTTGCGCCGCTCGGCTTAGGAAACGGTTCGGCGGTGATTACCGTGACAGTAAACAATGGAGGCGCAAGCAACAACATCATCAGCCGCAATTTTACAGTCACAGTTAATCCGGTGAATCAGGCGCCTAGTTTGAATGCGCTCTCGAACGTGACGATCAATGAAGGCGCTTCCGTCCAGACAGTGAACCTGGCCGGCATCAGCTCGGGTGCTACCAACGAAAATCAAACGCTGACGGTGACCGCATCTTCCAGTAATCCGGCATTGATCCCGAACCCTTCAGTCACCTACACCAGTCCGAATACGACCGGTTCGATCTCATTCGCTCCTCTTGGCCAGGGCAACGGCTCTGCGACGATCACTGTCACGGTCAATGATGG
>JAICXS010000520.1 GCA_025934615.1 Nitrospiraceae bacterium | reverse complement strand
TCATCATAAACAGAAATCTATTCAAGGAAACGAGGCAGATTTGCTCGGAAGAGTTCTCGCAGGCGATCTGTCACAGGTCCAGGTCGCTCCTTGCCGATGGGACGCTTATCTATGTCTTGAACCGGCATGATTTCCATAGTGGTGTTGGTGAGAAAGCACTCATCGGCTTCGAGCAAGGCATCAGGCCTATAGCGTCCCTCTTCGGTCGGCAAGGCCTGTTCTCGGGCCAGCGATAATACAGTTTCTCGCGTAATGCCATCTAAAATACCGCATGCGACTGATGGGGTGTACACGCATCCATCCTTGACAAAGAAAATATTACTGGTTGTACATTCCGCGATGTGGCCTTCGCCATTCAGCATCAAACCGTCAAAACCGCCCGCGCGAGAAGCTTCCTGCTTGGCCAAAATATTATTCAGGAAATTGAGCGATTTGATCATCGGTGGGAGGGCAGCCGCAAGATTGCGACGAACGTTCACGAGGGCAAGACTCACACCGGTATTGAACAATTCAACCGGGTATGGCTGCAAGGGTAGGCTGATCACGACAACGGTCGGATAGGGGCATAGGCGAGGGTCGAGTCCGATGTTGCCCTCTCCTCGGGAGATGGTGATACGGAGGTAGGCGTCCGAAAGATCGTTCCGCTTCATCGCCTCGCGCAACACTGTTATGAAATCTTGCTCGACAAAGGGAATGTCCAGTCCGATGAGGGATGCCGATCGCGAAAGTCGAGCCAAATGCTGACGCAATCTGAATATACGGCCACCATACGCTCGCAACGTTTCATAGACGCCATCGCCATATAAGAAGCCATGGTCGAAGACCGAAATCAGAGCGTCTTTTTTGCGGACAAATCGATCGTTTAAAAAAATCCACATCAGGTATGTCCCAACGCTTGCATCACCGCTTCGGCTTTCAACAGCGTTTCCTCATATTCTCTGAGCGGGTCTGAATCCGCCACGATGCCGGCCCCCACTTGAAGATAGCTGCATGAGTCGGTCATCACCAGCGTACGGATGATAATGTTTAGGTCCAGATCCCCGCTCCAACACATGTACCCCAATGAGCCCGTATAAGGTCCCCGGCGGACCGGTTCGAGCTGCTCGATAATTTCCATGCATCGAATTTTCGGGACACCGGTAATTGTCCCGCCTGGGAACATGGCTTCAATCAAATCCAGGCCGTCCACACCATCTCTCAATTCCCCGGACACATTCGAAACAATGTGGCTCACGTGAGAATAGCGCTCGATTGCCATTAGTTCGTTTGTCCGGACGGATCCATAGCGGCAGACACGTCCCAAATCGTTCCGTTCCAGATCCACGAGCATGAGATGTTCGGCGCGTTCTTTCGTGTTGGTCAAGAGTTCCTCGGCCAATCGACGATCATCGACGGCATCGATGCCCCTCCGGCGGGTGCCGGCAATAGGACGGGTATCGGCATATCGGCCGACACGTCGAATGAGGCGTTCCGGCGAGCATCCCACTAGACTGAAGCGGTCCAATTGCAGGAAGGCGGAGAACGGAGAAGGATTAACTTCTTTCAACCGTCGATAGAGCCCGCTTGCAGCCTGGCGATCCGACTGGAGTCGGCTCCTATCCCACTGCACAGCAAAGCGGTGTGAAAGATTAGCCTGATAGATATCGCCAGCGCGGATGAATTCCTGACAATGGCGTACTCGCTCTATGTACGAATCTTGTGATTGGCCAGGTCGAATGTCGGCTCGGCCGATAGATGACGACCGGTTATCCTGTTGCCTTGGAGCTGTCAATCTTGCTTCCCATTCGGACAGCCGGTCGCAGCCTTCACGATACAATTTTTCGCGGGTCTCCTCTTCAAACCGTTGTAACGGTGGCGTGAACATGAGATGAAGTGTTCGCGTGTGGTGGTCGAGCGCGGCGACCTGATCGACGAAGAGGCACTCCAGGTCGGAAAGGTGAAGATCGTCGAGGGCCAGGCTAGGAAGCCGCTCAAACTGCCGGACCAGATCATAACTCAAAAATAC
>JAICXS010000053.1 GCA_025934615.1 Nitrospiraceae bacterium | reverse complement strand
GTGTGTTTCTTCCCGGCTATGGCAGTACCTTGCATCGGTTCATTCCTCCTCGTCGCCACGGCACGGCCGTGCCGTGCGGGCGAACGTTACCTCGGTCTCACTAAGAAATCGCTATCTGGTCGAGCCGACGGTTGGACCACGTCGCCCCGGAGTAAGATATCTTCAGTTGGGCTCAGCGTCTGCTCCGTCGGACCTTGCGGCGTGGCTTCATGCTCTCGGCGATCTTGCCGATTCTGCGCGGCTTGCAACCGCTCGCGTTCCAGTGCATCCATCTGCCGTTTGACATTCACTCCGATGGAATTTGGAGGAACCGGCGGTCCCACCACGCCGCATCCCGCGACCGCCAGCGACAGGACGATCGCGGCCGCCCATCCATTGGCTTTCATCAGAGGGTCTTCTCCAATACCTTCAGTCTTGCCTCAACACGCTTTCTGGCCGTGCCCCCGATTTGCGATTTTCGCTCGATCGCGCCTTCCAGTGTCATAGCATCGAGGACGTCCTTTTCAAATCGTTCCGAATAGCTACGCAAATCGGACAGCGTCATCTTGCGAAGATCGCGTACCTCATCGACACAGTCTCTCACAATACGGCCGGTGACTTCATGCGCTTCCCGAAACGGCAGGCCTTTCGTCACGAGATAATCTGCTAATTCTGTGGCCAACAGAAAGCCCGAATCGGCTGCGCGAGCCACCGCCGCCCGATTGACCGTCAGTCCCTTGATCAGTTCGGCGCACAGGGGGACGGATGCGCTGACCGTATCGAGCACATCAAACAAGGCTTCCTTATCCTCCTGGAGATCGCGGTTGTAACTGAGCGGCAAGCCTTTCAGCACGGTCAGCACTCCCATGAGATGACCATAGACCCGCCCGGACTTACCGCGAATGAGTTCAGGAACGTCCGGATTTTTTTTCTGCGGCATCATACTGCTGCCGGTACAAAAGGAATCAGGAAGGTCAATGAACTGGAATTCCTGGGAAGACCAGACGACTAATTCTTCACTGAGTCGCGACAGGTGCATGGTGAGAATCGCCAGAGCACTGACGACCTCCACCACATAATCGCGGTCCGACACGGCATCGAGACTGTTCTCGCTCACGGAGGAAAATCCAAGCAGGCGCGCCGTGTATACCCGATCGATCGGGTAATTCGTCCCTGCCAATGCCCCGGAGCCCAGCGGCATCACATTGACCCGCGTCAAGGCATCGCGCAGGCGACCCTTGTCGCGTTCCATCATGTCGACGTACGCCGATAAATGGTGGGCGAACAGCACGGGTTGGGCGCGCTGCAGATGGGTATAGCCTGGCATGATGACATCCACATGCCGCCGCGCCTGAGCGACGAGTGCGCGTTGAAAGCGCACGATCTCCTCGGTGATTGATGCGAGCGTGTCACGGAGATAGAGGCGAAGATCGGTTGTGACTTGGTCATTGCGACTGCGGCCCGTGTGCAGCTTGCCGCCAACCGGGCCGATTAACTCAGTGAGCCGCCGCTCGATGGCCATGTGGATATCTTCGTCCTGCGGCATGAAGGCAAACCGCTCCGCATCGAACTCGCGGCGAATGCGGTTCAGTCCTTCGACAATCGTGGCCGCTTCCCGCCTCGTCAGTACGCCCGCTCGGTTCAACGTTCGAGCATGTGCAACGCTGCCTCGAATATCCTGAGCATACAGCCGGCGGTCGATGGCCAAAGAGGACGTAAACGCCTCCACCAGCCGATTCGTCCGCTCTCGAAACCGGCCGCCCCATAGTTTCCCATGGAGCGTAGGATTCACTGTCATCTGACGAGGAGCCTTTTTTTTCATTGAGTACGGATATACATCATAGCCACCACTATCGTTCGATCACTTCCTTGTTCGACGACGCTGGGTGCGGATCGCCAGACGAAGCGCATTCAACCGAATGAAGCCCTCTGCATCCTTCTGCCGATACGACTCATCTTCCTCGAATGTGGCGAGATCGAGCCGATACAGAGAACGATCCGACTTTCTTCCCACTACGGTGCAGCTTCCTTTATAGAGCTTTACCCGGACCGTGCCGCTCACGTCCTGTTGCGCCTCATCCATCGTCGCCTGCAACAATTCCCGTTCCGGGCTGTACCAGTACCCATAATATATGAGTTCAGCATAGCGCGGTATCAGACTGTCTCGTACATGCAGGACCTCTCGGTCCATCGTGATCGATTCGAGCCCACGGTGTGCCGCATGTAAAATAGTCCCCCCCGGCGTTTCATAGACGCCGCGGGACTTCATGCCGACGTAGCGGTTTTCGACCAGATCGACACGGCCCACGCCATGCGCTCCGCCGAGCTTATTTAAATGCGCCAATAAGGCGGCCGGGCTCATTCGTTTGCCGTCGATCGCAACCGGATCGCCGCGATGGTACTCGATTTCAATTTCACGCGGCGTGCTAGGTGCTTTTTCGGGAGAGACCGTCATTTGAAAGATTTCATCGGGAGGGGCTTCCCATGGATCTTCCAGAATGCCGCCCTCGTAGCTGATGTGAAACAGATTGAGATCCATGCTGTAGGGCTTGGCCTTGGTAGCCGTGACCGGGATCCCATGAGCCGATGCATACTCGATCAGCTCGCGACGGGAACGAAACGCCCATTCACGCCACGGGGCGATAATCCTGATCTTCGGATCCAAGGCCATGTAGGTCAATTCAAATCGGACCTGATCATTCCCTTTTCCCGTAGAACCATGGGAGACGGCGTCCGCACCTTCCTTCCGAGCGAGTTCGATTTGCCGGCGCGCAATGAGCGGACGCGCGATCGAGGTACCGAGCAGGTAACTGCCTTCGTATACGGCGTTGCCGCGCAGCATGGGAAAAACATGGTCTTTGATAAAGACCTCCCGCAGATCCTCGACATAGACTTTAGACGCGCCGACCGCAAGCCCCTTGGCCTTGATCGCTTTCAGGTCCTCACCCTGCCCTAAGTCGGCACAGAACGCGACGACTTCACAGCCATACGTTTCTTTGAGCCATTTCAGAATGATTGACGTATCCAGTCCGCCGGAATACGCCAGCATCACTTTCTTCACGCCTTTTTTCATGCCCACTTTTTACCTGTACCTTTGTACTGTTTACGTGCAGAAAGCCATTCCACCAGGATGGCTTTCTGCATATGCAGACGATTCTCAGCTTGATCCAAGACGACGGAATGCTCGCCGTCGAGCACCCCTGCGGTAATTTCCTGACCGCGGTGCGCGGGCAAGCAATGCATCACGATCGCATCGGGGCGCGCGCCTTTCAGCAATCGCTCATTTAATTGATAGGGCGCCAGAATTTTTAACCGGCGCGACTGCTCCCGTTCACGCCCCATGCTGATCCAGACATCCGTGTAGACGACGTCGGCTTCCTTGACGGCAATATGCGGATTTTCGGTGAGCGTGACCGACGCGCCCGTCTTTTCGGCTTCCTCGCGAGCCACATCGACGATTCGCTGGTCGGGCTCATATCCGCTGGGGCATGCCACATTGACGATCATACCGACTTTGACGGCCGCTTCGATCAAGGAGTTCGAGACATTGTTCCCGTCTCCGACGTAGGCCAACTTCACGCCTTTGAGCGGTCCCTTTTTTTCTCGAATGGTCAGCAGATCCGACAGCGCCTGACACGGATGAAACAGATCGGTGAGTCCATTGATGACGGGAATCGTCGCCTGCTGCGCCCATTCTTCGACAATGGCATGATCGTATGTTCGGATCACCAGACCGTCGAGGTAACGTGATAGCACACGAGCCGTGTCGGCGATGGTTTCTCCCCGACAGAGTTGAATGTCCGCGGTGGACAAGAACAGCGATTGGCCGCCGAGCTGGTTCATCCCGGCTTCGAAGGACACGCGCGTCCGCGTGGAAGGTTTTTCGAACAGCAGGCCGAGCGTGGCGCCGATCAAAGGTTGATAGACGACTCCCCGTCGGCGCTTCGCTTTCAACTGGGCGGCCAGCCGCAACAAGCGCGCGACATGAGCCGGTGAAATGGCGCTGACCGTGAGAAGGTCCTTACCAAATGAATGAGAGGCCTTGCCTGGCAAAGAGTGCACAGTCATGACGCGATCCTTACACGCGTTTGCCGAGCACGTCCGCCAATACGTTGATGAGGCGGTCTATCTCGCGCTGGGTAATGATGAGCGGTGGTACGAACCGCAAGACGCGGTCCATGGTGCAGTTAATGAGAAGGCCACGATTGAGGCAGTCGGTCACCACGGGCTGTCCATCGACCGTGAGTTCCAGACCTTGCAACAGCCCTAAGCCCCGCGCATCCTTGACGTTGGGAAGCCGGTCTTTGAGGTCAAGCAGGCTCTTGGCCATATACTGGCCGACCGCCCGACTTTGGGTAAGCACGCGCCCTTCCAGCAGGACCCGCATGACGGCGAGCGCCGCACTGCAGGCGAGAGGATTTCCGCCAAACGTGGACGCATGAGTACCGGGCGTTAAGGCTGCGGCGACTTCCTCAGTAGCTAAGCACGCACCGATCGGCAGGCCGCCGCCGAGACCTTTCGCCAAGGTCATGATGTCGGGCTGAATCCCATAGTGTTCGTAGGCGAAGAGCGTGCCTGTCCGTCCCATGCCGGTTTGCACTTCATCGAGAATCAGCAGAATATCCCGATCGCGGCACAGGCCCCGGAGGCTTTTGATATAGGCTTGATCGGCGACCTGCACGCCGCCTTCTCCTTGAACGAGTTCCAACATGATCGCAGCGGTGGCCGGTGTGATAGCCTGCTCGACCGCATTGAGATCATTAAACGGGACATAGGTAAAGCCAGGCAACAGCGGCTCGAATCCCTTTTGGACTTTCTCCTGACCCGTCGCGGTCAAGGTGGCCATCGTGCGGCCATGGAACGACTGCAACATGGTGATGATTTCGAATCGTGCGGTGCCGTACTTGCCGTGCGCGTAGCGACGAGCAAGCTTAATGGCCGCCTCATTCGCCTCTGCGCCGCTGTTGCAGAAAAAAACTTTCTTGGCGAAGGAATGCTCGACTAAGGCTTCCGCCAGCTTTACTTGCGGTTCGGTGTAATAGAGGTTCGACGCGTGCAGCAAGTGCTGAGACTGCTTTTGAATCGCGGCAATCAGGTCGGGATGACCGTGCCCAAGGACATTGACTGCAACGCCGGCGACGAAATCTAGATATTCACGGCCTTCCAAGTCATACACCCGAGTTCCTCGGCCGCGTACGATCGAAATCGGCTGCCGGGTATAGGTGTGCATTAAATAGCGATCGGCGTCTTCTCGAAGTTCTTCTGTCGGCATGGTCCTCTTCCTTGAGAGATCCGTCGAAACTACCACAAGGGCGATCAGCCTCGCAATACAAAACGCTGGACGGAGCGTGCTATCCGCTGATCAACGTTAAAGAAAACGGTCTCCTTAACTTGAGGCTGCCTCACAGACAGTGCTATAACGTGCCCCTTGTCACACCCATCGTACTCACGCTCATTCATGCGGCAACATCCGGAATAGGCGATCGGCACGAATGAAATTCTGTTCGAAATGCGCCCAGGCGAATCCCGACGATGCAAGCTTTTGCTGGCAGTGCGGCACGGTGCTCGACGTTGAAGCAGCGGGAGCCACAGCCGCGCCGGCTCCTCTACTGGAGTCGGACGAGACTCGGTTGTGGCGATCGTTCATCGGACCTCAGAAAGCGATTCTGTTGTCTCTCAAAAAGGGATGGTCGTGGGAACGGCCCGACAACTACTATCTGCAGCAGTTCAAGAAATTTTCGGCCGGGGGCACCTCGCGATTCGCCCTCACGTGGCACTGGCCTGCCTTCCTCGTGGATCCCTTTCTCTGGTTTCTCTACCGCAAGATGTATCTGTATGCGCTGATCTATGCCCTTGGTCCGGTGGTTTCAGCCTATCTCACCGGTGATTTTACGGTCGGGTTCGTCTGGCGGGTAATGGCGGGCGTCAGCGCCAATTATATTTACTATTGGCATATCCGAGAGCACGTCACGGAGATTCGCAAAGGCCCGCCGCTCGAGGCCGGCGTATTAGAGGAACAACTCCGAGACCGGGGCGGCGTGCAACCCTATGTCCTGTGGCTCGGCGCGGCCCTCTATGTCTTGCTGTTCTTCATCGTCATGCAAATCATCCGCGAAGGCCCACCCGCAACAGGCCCTCTGCAACCCGGTAAGGCGAAGACCACGGCCGTTTATCAGACCATATAGTTTGTGTCTCCGATGCATGCCAGACGGCTCAAAACGGTTGGCCAGCGAGGCCGCGGATGACGGTAGCACCGCAGTCGTACCCTTTTCACCCTCCCGCCGAAGCGCGCCAAAACGCGCTCCTTCCCTAAAGGGGGTACGTTGAGGATGCTAACGAACCGTGAACGAAGGTGGGAACCGTTTTTAGCCGTCTGACTGGGCTCGGGACATCTGCCATTCCCACCACCCCCGAAACCACTCAAAGTCTTGATGATAGGCGATCGCGGCGGACTGAGGATTTGCGGTGTGCTGTTCGAGTTGAGTATAGGTGCGGGGCCAGTTTTTTTGCCACCAGGATTTGAGCTCGTCTGGTGTATGCGGTTGTCCGGTGTGCTGGACGATTCCGGCGGCAGTGGCGACTTCGGCAATCAGGGGCCAGTAGCGGTCTTTGCCCAATCCGAGGGCTCGGAAATGTTCGCGTAATAAAAAAATGACCCAGAGTTCCGCGCTGTTTTTCTTATTGTGCTTGAAAGGCTGCGTTTGCCGGAGCGGAATGGGATCGAAGTGCTTGATGACGGAAGTGTAGTCGGGCCCGCCATAACTGCCCGCGACCTCCGCAATGCCTTCCAACATGCGGGCCAGTTCTACTTCGACAATCGGTGTAGCGGCTGGTGTCGTGGATACCGATTCTTGCGCGAGGGGATTGGAGGCGGTGAGCAGCTCGATCAGCGGCTTGAGCTCACGGAGACGCACGACAGCCGCGCGCAAGATCTGTTCGGATTCCAGCCAATAGTCGGGATCGCTCTTCGTCAGGCGCTCGCGGCCGGCCGGTGGCAGAACCGCCGGTATCCAGTAGCGGAGGACGACAAAGAGTACGTAGTGGACATTGCCGCCGACTCGTCTGACGCGCTCCAAAGTCCCTTCATACCCGAGAGCGTTCTTAAAAAATCCCTGGACTCGTTCTCCGACGCCGAGGCGTTGAGCCAAATCGGCCCACCATTGTTCTACCTCTTGCCACGGGAATTCTGCAGGTTGTTGCTCGGACATTGCCAATCCGTTCGCCGGGCATGGTATCTCCGGGATGGGCCTATTGCAATATGAGGCAGACCGACCGTGCCTCGGCTGTCCTACACTGGGATGGAACTTTTTGGGGTGACAATTTAAATCGGCTTGACGTACTGTTCTAGGAACAACATTCATGAAGTGGAACAAAATCGACGAGCGGAGGTGCGTGGATGAGTGAGATCGTGCTCCTACGGCATGGCGAGTCGCAATGGAACCTGGAAAATCGATTTACGGGATGGGTGGATGTGCCGCTTTCCGCCAAGGGAGAAGAGGAGGCACGGGCGGCAGGAGTAAAACTCAAGTCCTACCGCTTCGGCCGCGCGTTTACGTCCGTGTTGATCCGCGCGAACGAAACACTGCGCATCGTGCTGGAGGCCATCGGGCAGACGAATCTTCCGATCGAAAAAGATCAAGCGCTGAACGAGCGTATGTACGGCGATCTCCAAGGCCTCAATAAAACTGAGACGGCGAAACAATACGGCGAGCAGCAAGTGAAGATTTGGCGGCGGAGCTATGACGTGCGTCCGCCCCATGGCGAAAGCTTAAAAGACACTGCGGAACGTGTGCTTCCCTACTATGAGCGGCGAATCAAGCCGCATGTCCTGGCCGGTGAGACGATTCTGATCGCGGCTCATGGCAATAGCTTGCGCGCGCTGGTGATGCATTTGGACCAGCTGTCCAAAGAAGAGGTCCTCGAACTGAACATTCCGACCGGCGCACCATTGGTCTATCGCATTGGGGAAGGCGGAAAAGTCCTCGACCATCGATATCTCTAACGCCCCGTACGAACCAGTGAACATTGACGCGCTAGAATACCCGATCGGCCGGACGTGGCTGCATCGTCATGATCGCACCTCAAGCGGTTATGAGCCGGCCAGTTCAAAACCAGCCACCAGCTCGCCGAACGTGTCGACGGGTATCATATCGATAAAGAGCGCCAGCAATTTCTGACGATCTCCTGCTTCAATCGTACCGGAAAACTCTAATGCGCCAGCCGATTCGCCGAAGACGGCTATCGGCGATCCCCCTTCTTGGACAATCTGCGCATAGCCCGCGTGCCGGTGTTTTGCGTCCTCCAAGACGGCGGCATGGACCCGCTCTTCGATGTCGAAATCGCTCCAGCCCAGTTGAATCCGCTGCGCCAATTCAGTGGCTACGTGCTCGGCGTCGACGGCTTTCAGGGTTGACCGTAAGGCGGTATGGATCCAGTAGAGACTCAGCGAGAGGGCTTCTTGAGTAATGTGTCGCGCTTGCTCGGGCGATACTTCAAGGCCGTACTCGCGCAACAGGCCGAGCGATAGAGCATGCGGCATCGCGCTGTATAAGGATTCGGCAGCTTCGCGAGGAGTGTGAGCCATGCTTCATGACGGGAAGCGATTGCCGAGAAGAGCTTACGTCGGACAGAATAACCGAATGTGGAGAAGGGAACAATGGCGACCGCGGCTTGCGATTGATTATCTTGTTGCCTGGAAGACGCTATGGTACAGTGCGTCCCCGAATTCTGCTTAAGGAGGATGCATGGTAAAGCCGGCAAGGCACGCGGCTCGATTCACGGCCGTACTGCTCATCGCATGCGTCAGTGGAGCGCTCTCGATTGTTCAGGCACAGGAGACGCAACATCGGTGGGGATTTGGAACGGATCTGGGATTCACGAGCGGTACGGTCAACGGAACCGTTTTTACTATTGGCTTCAATGCCGATTATTATGTGGATCGCGCATTTTCCGTCGGTCCGATGTTACTCTTGTCGCCG
>JAICXS010000487.1 GCA_025934615.1 Nitrospiraceae bacterium | reverse complement strand
CTTGCCGAGCCATTCCGCTTGCGGCTTTCCAAACGCGCGCGCAAACGGTTCATTGACGTAGAGATATTTCCCCTCCTCGTCTTTCATAAACGCGATGGCGGGGCTATTGTTCATGAAGACTTGAAATCGTTGCTCGCTGGCGCGCGTCGCTTCTTCGGCACGCTTCCGATCCGTGACGTCTCGGGGAAGAATCAGTCCTGCCGGCCGGCAGCCAAACGTCACAGTATGGCTGGTGATGTCCACATCGATGATCGTTCCATTTTTCTTTCGATGTCTCCACAGTCCGTACGCGCCATACCCTTGCGAGACCTGCTTGACCTGTTCTAGCAAGGCCGGAATATCTTCGGATGGGCGGATATCCTTGAGCGTCATCGCAAGAAACTCTTCTCGCGAATAGCCATACTGCTGGATCGCGGCGTTGTTGACGGCAAGAAATGCCAACGTCTCAAGATCATAGACCCACATGGGATTCGGATGGTGCTCAAACAACAGCCGGTACCGCTCTTCCGACTCTTGGAGCACTTGCTGTGATCGCGTCAGTTCCTCAGTCTGCCGGCGAAGAGCATGCACCGTGCGATCCAGCTCGTCGCTTTGCGTGAGGATGGTGGCCTTCTGCACGCTCACTAATTGTTCCAGCGCGGCGATCCGTGCGTTCAGCCGCTCCACTTCCTCGGTACGATCGTCGTAGTCGTTTGCCATCACGTCCAGACTAAGAATTCCCTTGGATAAGGCACGAATATTCCGGTCTAAGAAAAGGCCGCGTCCTGTTCAAAAGGCAATAAGGCCGTCTTCGCGCAGACAACGGAGCGCCGCCCCGCACTTCGTCATCTTTTAGGCCACAGCGGATCACCTGATACATCGGTCTCCCTTACGAACGATCAACAAACATGGCCGCCAAGCCCGTCACATGCTGCGATCGATGAGTAATACTCCTGTTCCCTCGCCTAATACACTCGCCCACCGACCATCCAATGACGGTCATCCGGCACATCGATCAGCAGACGGCTGAAGTTCATTTCGGCCAACTGAGCCGCGACCTCGTCTTCTGTAAACGCCGCCAACAGCGAATGATAGAAATCCCGCCGTAGAATAGGCGGCTCATTCGCCGCATACCGATCGACAATCGCCTGCGCGGCTTCAGGAGAGTCGGGACGAATCAGATCCATGACCAAGACACAGCCTCCCGGCTTCACCGATTGCTTGAGGGCATACCAAAACCTCAAGGGATTGATGAGGTGGTGAAGGACACTGTTTGAGATGCCGGCATCGGCTGGTTCCGAAAGATGCAGCGATTGCAGTCGCTCACAGCGTAACGTGATACGCGCTGCGAGCCCGGCGGCGTTGACCGCCCGGTTTCCAAGATCGATCATCGGCTGCGATGCATCGATTCCGGTAATTCGGCATGCGGGCAGCGCGCGCGCGAGACGAATGGGAATGTCGGCGGGACCACACCCGAGATCCATAATATGGCCCTCCGAGAATTCGGGGAAATATGTCATGAACGAGTTCACAAATCCTTGGTTCTCCTGCTCGAAGTCGGCGCTCGCATACGCGCAGACTTGCTCAACCTCATTCATGACTTCAGGTTCCGGCATACGTTCCATCGGTACCTCATTTCACTTCGGTATCTTGACAGAAATTCTTGAAATGACAAGAGAAGTCCGGCGCTTTTCCAAAGAGAATGCGCCCTAAACATTAGGGCTTAATAGCCCTGCCAGACGATTAGAGAGAGGTGACATCGTGGCTGTGTGGAGCACGGGGCTCGCGAGTGACTGGGTCTCCCATCCTGATCACCCCCTCAGTCAGAACGCGAGCATACAGTCGACTCCACCCAGGATGCTTTTTTTGCGAGATTCTTCTGAAATCGTCCTTGAGAAACCAACGGCCATTGTGCACACAGGGGGCCGTGTAACTCACCAATTCCAACCGCACCGAGCCGAGGCCTATTCGATCGCCGGGCTTGAGCGAGAACCAATTCAATCCAGCAAGGGTCACATTCTCTCCCGTCGAACCGGCGGCAATAGGATGACCTTCTGCCTGGAGCGCCTCGATCACTTCGAACGAAAAGAGACACACAGCTCGCTCCAGCCCTCCATGAATATCGGGATGGCGCTGGCGATCCCCTTCCACGCCCAGCCTAGTAATCCGTGCTTCCGACACAGCCACTTTCGGCACACCGCCCTGTGAGACGCTGAGTTGATACACACGCGGAAGGCCATTGAGCCGCAACGGCGTCATGCTGGCTCCTCCTGATCGAAGGTAAAGGCCATAGCGAGCCAGCCCTCGCGTTCACGCTCCCACGTCAATGCACCGCCTACGCGATGGAAGGCGTCGAGCAGGTCCGCTCGATCGTCGATAAGGAGGCCCGATACTGCAAGCTTGCCATCTCTGCGAATGCAGCCGACAAGGAGGT
>JAICXS010000547.1 GCA_025934615.1 Nitrospiraceae bacterium | reverse complement strand
GCGGCGGTGGAGGCCGAAGGCTCGCAATTTCGCTCACGCGATCTCTTCCCCCAGGCGGCTTCCGCGATGGCGCTGGGTCGGTCTCAAGCCTTGGCGGAAGACATCGATCCGTGTCACATTCCCGATGTGCCTGCTTCGCGCATCGCCTACATCGATGGTTACGGCAACATGAAGACCACCATTCGATTCAATGATAAACGGTTTCATTCTGGAACGAAGCTTCCGGTACAAATTAACGGAGTCTCGCATGAGGCCGTCGTGAGCGACGGCACGTTCGGAGTCGAAGCGGGGCAGTTGGCATTTGCACCGGGCAGCAGCGGCTGGCAGACCAGGTCGGGCGAACGAGTGCGATGGGTCGAATTATTTCTTCGCGGCGGAAACGCATGGGATCGGTTCAAGCGACCGGCGCTTGGAGCAGAAATCGAGTTGAAGCTGTGAGACTATTGAAGATCCGGAAACAGCCAGGGCGCTTGAGCGGCGCGGCGTGCTTCGTAGCTTGAGACTTGCGTCTCATATTGGAGAGTCAAGCCAATAGAATCCAGGCCTTTGAGCAGACAATCTTTCCGAAACGGGTCGACGTCAAAGCGATAGGATGTCCCGTCCAACGCGGTGACGGTTTGAGCCGCCAGATCTACACGCACCTGATAGCCTTCCTTCGCCGCCACATTCTGAAACAGCGCGTGCACCTCATCCGCTTTGAGAACGACGGGCAGCACACCGTTTTGAAAACAATTGTTATAGAAAATGTCGGCGAAGCTTGGGGCAATGATGCAACGAAAGCCCTGATCGAGCAGCGCCCACGGCGCGTGTTCACGCGACGACCCGCAGCCGAAATTGTCACGGGTCAGCAGAATGGTCGCCTGCTGATAGCGCGGCTGATTCAAGAAAAAGTTGGGATCTTGCGATCCATCCTTTTTCTTCCGCCAATCGAAAAACAGTCCCTCCCGCAGCCCCGTCCGTTTGATGGTCTTTAAGAACTGTTTGGGAATAATCTGATCGGTATCGACGTTCATTCGATCGAGCGGTGCGATGAGGCCGGTCAGTGTAGTAAACGGCTGCATATACTCCCTCAGTGGGGATGCTGAAAACGTCTTCTAGCGGCGTTCTTGTTTCGAAGGCATCCTCAACGTAGCCCAGAGGCTACGCCTCCAGTGCCGTCCTCGCCTGCGGCCTTGCTAGAAAACGTTTTGAGCATTCCCTATGACCAATTTCTGATGTCCACAAAGTGGCCTTCCACTGCGGCCGCGACGGCCATCGCCGGCGAGACGAGATGTGTCCGTCCGCCTGCGCCTTGGCGTCCTTCGAAATTACGGTTGCTGGTCGAGGCGCATCGCTCCCCGGGCTGCAACACATCGGCGTTCATAGCCAAGCACATGCTGCACCCGGCTTCACGCCACTCGAACCCGGCCTCTTTAAAAATACGATCCAGGCCCTCTTCTTCGGCTTGCTTCTTCACAAGCCCCGATCCTGGCACGACCATGGCATGAACGCGGCTCGCAACCTTTTTCCCTTTTGCATACTGCGCCGCTAAGCGGAGGTCTTCGATCCGGGCGTTCGTGCACGAACCGATGAAGACCTTGTCGAGGGTAATCTGCGTAATCGGCATCCCCGGCGTCAACGCCATATATTCCAAAGCGCGCTCAGTAGACCGGCGTGTTTTTTCATCAGGCATTTTCTGCGGGTCCGGAACATGACCGTCCACGCCGATGACCATCCCAGGGCTGGTCCCCCAGGTG
>JAICXS010000015.1 GCA_025934615.1 Nitrospiraceae bacterium | reverse complement strand
TAAGGGGGAGGGCATATTTTTATGAGAGTGGTGCAGACACGTAATAAAAAGCTGGTGTTCGGCATTCTCCTCTCTGCACTAATGGTCGGCGTCATGCTGACGATTGGGCAGGTGCCTCTGGCGGTTAGCCAGCCGGTGACCATCCCGGTGAAGGCTATCAAAGGACCCATTCCGATGGATGGGGCAAATCCGATTTGGGAAGGTGTGCCTGGTGTCGTAGTGCCTTTGAGTGGGCAGACAATCACGACGCCCATGCATCCGAATATTGCCGTAAAATCGGTTTTCGTGAAGGCGGTTTCGAACGGCAAGGAGGTTGGCTTCCGGATGGACTGGTCGGATCAGACCAAGAACGATACGACCATCGGTCCACAGGATTTTCGCGACCAAGCCGCTATTCAATTTCCAGTCAATACGTCTGGTGCGCCGCCATTTCAATGCATGGGTCAATCGGGCGGCACCGTCAACATCTGGCGTTGGAATGCAGAATGGCAGAAGGATCTCGGTAAGGACAGTGCCGGTCTTTGGGACGTGGATGATCAATATCCCGGCATTTTCTGGGACTACTACTTTGAAGAACCGGCTGGAGGTGTGACCTATCCGGATCGAATTGGTCGAAGCCTCGGGCCATTCAATCCTGGTATTTGGTCGGGCAATATCATGTCCGACCCGACCTTACGCGTCAGTTCAGTCGAAGATCTTAATGCCAACGGGTTCAGCACATTAACCACTCAGTCGCATCAGGATGTGATCGGCAATGGTTTGTGGGAGCCAGCTGGTTCTGTCAAGGGTGGCTGCTGCGTCGGGCCAACCTGGCGCATCGTGGTGAAGCGCTCTTTGTCCACTAATGATCCTAACGATGTTCAGTTTAAGCCAGGCGCGACAGTGCCTGTCGCCTTCGCAGTCTGGGATGGTAGCAACGTCGAGCGGAACGGAATGAAGGGTATTTCAACCTGGTTTACGTTGAAGCTGCCCTGATTCGTCTCGTTCAGTAAGGCTTAAAAAGCCCCGAGTCGTCTGCTGCTAAGCAGGAGGACTCGGGGCTTTTTATTTTTTAAATTACTATCAAATTACTAATAGGCTTTGGAATTATCGGAGGACTTCTGCTTGTAGTGGAAGGCCATGGACGGTTGCATCTAAAAGATCAGACGGTGTATAACGTACAGTCTGTTGCGATCCTGGTGACCCTTCATCGTGAAGGTTAATTGTGAAAATCTCCCTCTTGTTTCCCCCCAGTTGGCATCCATCTCAGCCTTATCTAAGCTTACCGTCACTGACTGGGTTTCTTAACCAAGCCGGTGTGAATAATGTAGTTCAGCGCGATCTGAACATGGAAGCGCTGGATACGATGCTGACCGCCGGGTATGGCCAAGATATCTATGTGCGCCTGGTCGACAGGGTCAAGCATCTCGAGAGGGTGCAGGCTGGTGAAACGGGCCCAAATAGTAAGGAACATTACACCCGCATTGTTGAGTCCCTGGATCGATTCCCGTACTTGATCGATCGAATTGAGTTGGCGAAGGAGACGTTACGTAGCGAAGAGTTTTATGACATCGAACGGTACCGCGATAGTTTGTTTCTCATCGACAAATGGTTGGAGTTAGTCTCCACCATCTATTTCCCAACTCGCATGACGGTCGTCGATAACCAGTTTAGCAGCTATTCGATTTATTCGTCCAAGGATCTGGTTCGCGCGATTAGCGATGAAGAGCAGAATCCATATCTTGAACTGTTCCGAAGTCAATTTCTTACGTCAATCCTAGCAGACGCGCCCGACCTGATCGGCGTGTCCATTACCGCGACCTCGCAAATCATTCCAGGTCTGACTCTCTGTCGCCTGATCAAACAAGCCAATCCAAGTATTCACCTCACGATCGGCGGCAGCATTTTCACCAGGTTGGTGGACAATTTACGTCGCTGTCCGAGTCTCTTTGACTTGACGGACGATTTCATCGTCTTCGAAGGAGAAACCGCGCTCTTGGAGCTGGTAAATCAGTTGAGCGGCAAACGAGACATGAGCAAGGTGCCGAATCTTATTTACCGGCAGAACGGCAAAATTACAGTGAATCAGCCGTTCTATTCGGAAAATATCAACGAACTTCCCGCACCAAACTACGATGGGTTCCCACTGGGCCGCTATTTGGCGCCGTGTACGGTCTTACCAGTGCAGTTTTCGAGGGGCTGTTACTACAAAGACTGCGCTTTCTGTGCGTTGACACTGGACCATCAGAACTTCAGGCAGAAGGACCCAGGCAGGACCGTCGACGATTTGCAGATGTTGTCGATGAAGTACCAGACGCCGTACTTTTTCTTTACAGACGAATGTTTTGCGCTCTCTCCAACGAAGCGGCTCTGTCAACAACTTATCGATCGACAATTGAATTTACAGTGGACGTGCGAAATGCGGTTTGAAAAGAATCTCTCCCGCGATCTGTTGACACAAATGCGGGATGCCGGGTGCCTAAAGATCGTGTTCGGTCTGGAATCCTTCAATCAGCGGATTATGGATTTCATGAAAAAAGGGATTAAGCAGGACAGCGTCCGCCGGATCACCGAGGATTGTTTGGATCTCGGTATCGCAATCCACTGTTATATTATTGTCGGCTTCCCAACTGAACTGGAGGAAGAAGCGCTCGAAACGATGAATTTTATCGTCGACAATGAGAGGCTGCATTCTTCCTATGGATTTTCTTGTCAACCCTGTTTGTTCGACCTGGAAAAAGAAGCGCCGATTATGAGCGATCCGGGCGGCTACGGCATCAGACGGATTATGCGGCCGGCGTCCGAAGATATGAGCCTCGGATTCTTTTATGAAGTGCAATCCGGGATGACGCCCGAACAAGCGGAGCGACTGTATCAACACGTGTATGAAAAGATCAGCGAGGTCGTCTGCGAGTTGCCGTTCAATTATTCAATGGCTGACGGACTGCTCTACATTGCCCGGGCGAAAGCGCAGGCCCAACAGGTCCCGCAGCCGGCAGGGTCGTGATTGGTGAGGCGATGCTATGGCGAGCGTAGCCGTATTGGAAAAAGGAGCCGGGCGAGTCGATGAGCACGGCATGCTCTTCGAGTATACGCTCAAAGTGCTGCTGCTCTCAGCCTTCTTTGAGTTGGTCTTGTACCGCCTGGTCTCTCGCCTTGGGATGCACCTTAGTAAGTTGGCCGCGAAATATGAAGCGGTGCGCTTACTGTTTAAAGGACTCTCGTCCATCGGGTTTACCCTTCTAAATGTTGTTTCGCTCCTGCTCTTTCTGGCCTTCTCGTTAGTCTTGGTTGCAAAATTCAAAGACCTTGGCCGCAACTCGAACGACACCCTCCTTGTGGCCGCCATCTCATTGCTCCTCGTGCTGACCGTCGCCTTCTTGATCGTTCCACCCGCTATGCTGGGATCTATGGTTTACAACGCCGTCACTTGCGTGGTGCTCGCCCTGCTCGCCATAGAATACCTCAAGGCTCACACCAGCCGGAGCCAGCGAGCCATGATGGTCTGTTTCCTGTTCGGGGTTTTCGGATGGCTGTATTACCAGACGGTCTCTACGTTCTATGGATTTTTTCAGTGGCTCACCGCTCCACATTTCGTCCACGAGATGAATCGCCTTGGCGAGGCCATGATGGTGCTCGCCAGTATTCTCGCGTTCTGGGCCTACGGTGGTATTTCATTTCGGACGACGAACAAACGACAGCATCGCCGCGTCATTATCTTCGCGGTCACCGGTGCAAGCCTCTTTCGAGGGCTTCTGTTCCTAGATTTTTTTCTTGGACTATATGACAAGGCGCTTGCCGAATCGGTTCGAAAGGCCGGCGAAGGGATCGGCTGGATCTTTCAGATGGGGATGGGCTATACCTTTTATCTGCCGTTTGCCCTGTACGTCGCGGGATTGTTTTGCTGGAGCTACACAGTGATCAAGCAGATAACGATGGGCCGCTTGGCCGGCTATGGACTCGGATTGATGTTTATGGCAGGGTACGCGCTTCAACTCTCCCATCTCACCCTGATGGTGGTCTTCGGACTGCTATTGCTCACGATGGATCGGCGTTGGGCCACCGCCACGGTCAGCAAGCCGGTGGATAAGCCATTTGTAGACACGAGGTCGATAGAGACAGGACCCATGATCGGAGAACGGATTTAACAGGAACCGCCACTATGGATGAACACAAAATGACAAACCCGAGTGAAGCGACTGCCACAGTGACAGAGCAAGAGGAACGGCCGTTGACGCCGGATGAAGAGATCGCCGAATTAGAAAAGCTTCTTGCCAGTGAGGGCGAGGACTTCCAAGCTCGCTGCCGGCTGGGCGAGCTATACTTCAGCAAAGGTCGATTAGACGATGCCTTGGCCGAGGTCAAGAAGTCGATTGAGATGGCCGAAGGCTTACGCGCAGAAATGAACCGGTCCTTGGCGATGTATTATTCGAATCTCGGTACGATTTACGGCACCAAGGGCATGATGGATGAAGCTGAAGCCCAATTTAAGAAGGCCCTGGAAGTCTTTCCCGAAGACGTGCTGGCGCTCTTTAATTTGGGACGTGTGCATTCCGATAAGCGACAATTCGTCGAAGCCAAGAACTATTACGAGCGTCTTGTGGAGGTCAATCCAGAGGACCCGATCGCTTGGTATAACCTAGCCGGTGTGTATGCGGAACTCGATAATCCGGCGGTGTCTGATTACAATACCATCGATATGGCCATCCAATGCTACCTGAAAGTATTGGAACTGGATCCGAAGCATCTGGAATGCAGTTTCAAGCTGATGGAGATTACATTGAGTCATAAGAAAACCGATTTGGCCATTAAAGTGATGGAAGAGGCTGTGGACCACAATCCTGATGAGCCATTGGCGTATTACAATTTGATCAGTACCTATGATAAGTGCAAGATGTTCGAGCAAGCCGAACAGACTCGGCAAAAGCTAAAAGATCGTTTCACCAAACGATCACGAGAGACGGGCAAAGCCTGATGCGCGATGCACTATTATTGATGCACTATTATTAAGGAAGGGACCTTTAACACAAGGAGCGCACCATGTTTGGGAGCATTGGATTCACCGAGTTGATTCTCGTCCTGTTCATTGTGTTAATCATCTTTGGCGCCGGCAAATTACCGCAACTTGGAGAAGGGCTCGGCAAGGCGATCAAAGGGTTTAAAAAATCCGTGCACGAGGTCGAAGCAGAAGCACAGGCCCAAAATCAAGCTGAGATGGCACCGCAGGCACCGCAACAGGTCAGTGCGCAGCCTGCGCCTCTTGCGCCGCCCATCCAAATGTCGATCTCTGAACCACAGGTCGCACAGACATCAAAAGCGTAGTCCATCCGTCCATCCGTTGTCCTGGCGGTGCGGCGATCGGTAGAGTCGAAAAACTAATAAGGAACAGTATGGCAACCGGAGTTGAACTAGGCGTTGGATATATTGAGACCTTTGCCGGCAACGGCAAGGCGAGGAGCACGGGAGACGGGAAACTGGCTGTGAAGGCAGGTATCCCGCTGCCCCACCATGCAGCCCTCGATAAAGAAGAGCGCTATCTCTATTTTGCCGAATCGGGATCGGACCGTGTGCGCCGCATAGACTTGCAGACGGGCACCCTGCACAATTTCTCCGGAATCGGCGAAACGTGCTATAGCGGCGACGATGGCCCTTGTGCAGAGGCAGGCCTGTACCTTCCGCTCGATCTTGCCTTCGACTCTCAGAATAATTTGTATATCTGCGACTCCGGCAGCAATCGCATCCGTCGAGTCGACCGCGAAACCGGCATCATTACGACGGTCGTCGGCACCGGACAGCATAACTTTAATGGCGATGGTCCGGCTCTGGAAATCAACTTAACGTGGCCCGCCGCCATTGCGTTCGATGCCGACGACGTGCTCTATATTGCCGATACGCAGGCACATCGCGTACGGCGCTATGATCCGAAAACGGGGCATGTCACGACGATTGCCGGGACATGGTCTGACGAAGACGAAGCGCGTGAGCAGCCCCTGGTTGCAAGAAATCTAGTGGTATTGTCCGGCGATGCCATTGGTATCGATTTTAGCGACGATCAAGGCTGGCTGATGCCGGTGTGCTCCGATGGGTTGGATCTCTCGATGTACCTCGATGACGGTCGGCCTGCTCTGGAAGCGCGGTTGTACGATATCGTGGGGATCGCTGTCGATCGCGACGGGCATATCTGTGTCGTCGACAAGGGGAGTAATCGCGTCCGAAGGATCGACCGACATACCGGAATTATCTCGACGGTCGCCGGCGTCTGCCGGTTTGGCTTTGATGGCGATGGAAAGCCGGCCATCATGTCCATGCTGCATGCACCTGAAGCGGTTCTCTTTGATGCCGAAAATCATGCCTATATTTCAGATACGATGAACCATCGTGTCCGCAAAGTCGATGCGACAACGGGCCTCATTACGACGGTGGCTGGGAACGGTGACAGCGGATACGAAGATAAACATATGGGCGGCTGCGGCGCGGCTCGGTTTGTAGCGAAAGAGTCGGCGGGGATGATCAAGCATGGCGATGGTCTCTTGTCCACTGAAGCCGTCGTCAATTCGCCGGTCGGCCTGGCGCTCGACTCTCAAGGTTCGTTGTATGTGTGTGAGCGCGGAGAGAACAAGATCCGCCGCGCAAAGTTGTGGTAGGATTCTCGTAGCTTCCCTGCGCTCGGAGGCGTCGTGAGACGGCGAGCTGTGACTGACTTTCAAGCGAGGCGGTCCGTTCGTACGAGGGGTGGAGATGGGGCGGTGGCAGCGTGTTTGGAATAGACCTCATGCACTGATTGTTCTTCTCTCGGCTCTCTTCTTCAGCGCCCTCATCCTTGGAGCCTTCGGCATTCCCATCGTGAGTTCGCAGGGCATGTTTATTCGTGCCCATTACCTCCCCGGCGCCCTCCCTACCGCACCGGAAGACCCTGCCTGGAGCAAAGTTCCTCCCATGACCCTGCCGCTCAGCGGTCAGGTGATTACCCGTCCGGTGTGGCCTGAGCCGGCTGCGCGAGCATTAACCGTTCGATCCATCCACAATGGCACGGACATCGCGTTTCTACTCGAATGGCAAGATAACACCAAAAACGATCGCTTGACGCCCGGCACCTTTCGAGACGGCGTGGCAATCGGGTTGCCATTAGGAGATGCCCCTGCTTTTTTCTGCATGGGGCAACTGGATCATTACATCAATATTTGGCACTGGAAGGCCGATTGGCAGAGCGATATTGACCGTCGAGCGGCGAAATCAACTGAGAAGAAAGACGGTGAAGTGCGGCGGTTCGAGGTGATCCCACGGCGCAAGTCTTCAGTGGAAGATTTGATCGGGGGTGGATTCAGCACGTTGACGACAAAGGATGAACAAGGTCGCGTGCAGGGCAAAGCAACATGGAAAGACGGCATGTGGCATGTCGTCATGCGTCGTCCATTGGCCAGCACTGGTCAGGACAATGAAGCGAGATTGGAGCCCGGGCATCTGCAGACCATTGCATTTGCGGTCTGGAACGGAGAAAACAAGGAGCGGAATGGGCAAAAAGCCGTCGCGCCATGGTTTCAACTGTCGATCGATCCCGTCACATTGTGACGATGGATGGTCGGTAATGAGCCGCAAGGCCAGAGTGAATGTATCCAGAACCACGCGGGGCGATAGATGCGAAAAGGCCTCAATGTCTTTCAGACGATCGGCAGCCTGGCGGCGATGACGCTGTTGATCGCCGTCTGCGGCGGAGTTGTGGAGATCTACGCGGCGCCTTCCCAAGAGAATGGGAAGATGACCGATGACGATGCGGTGCGTCTCGGCGAAGAATTCGGCATCATTGTCGGGCCTGTTGACGAAGAGATCCAACAGGAACTGAAAATGCAGAAGGCCGAAGGGGTCGTAGTGTTCGAAGTCATCGGTGGCACCCAAGCAGACCTTGCCGGTATCAAAGTGCGGGCGGTCATTAAAGAGATCGACAAAGTAGAAGTCAGAACCTTGAGCGATTTCGGCCGAGCCTTGAGGCGCGCGATGCCCACGTGCAATTTTACGGTGGGCACCTATGAGCCGGCAGACCCGGAAACACAAGGCGTCGGCGGAGTGATGAATTTTCATTTCGTCGGCTGCAAGCGGGATTAAGATGAACGAGCGCCGCTCGTGTGAGGAGCCAGTAGAGTGAGGATCAAGCTCTCCATCGGACTCGTGTTACTCGGGCTCCTCATCGCAGTGGGGGCCCTCTATGATGAGCGAGCCGCCGCGCAGAAATCCAACGGGCAAGCACCCGAAGACTGGGTCGATGAAATTGAGAAGACGTTCATCCGCTCAGAAGACTGCAAGCAGTGCCATGACCGCCATTATGAAGAATGGAAGGGTATGCGGGAGCAAACGCCGGACTTAAAAACGTTCGGCCGTGTGGATGCCGCCCTTCTCCATGGCACTTCCCTCGAATCGCCGATTTTTAAAACGGTCCTTGGATTGTGGCTTCAGACAAATCCCACGTCAGAGCAGCGTACGAAATGCTTGTCCTGCCACGTGCCTGCCGTGACGGTGTTTCCTCAACACGTCGATAAGATCAACAAACAGGTGCTCTCTGGAAAGGTCCAAGTGGAAGGTATCGGGTGTGCGTCGTGCCATATGGTGAGCGGGGTGGCAGACACTGCGGGACAACCGCCGACCTTCAAGATCAATCCCGACAGCACCATTTACGGGCCGTATGCCGATGCGGAAGAGAACCTGGTGCATCAATCCACGCAATCGCCTTTGTTCAAAGGGGCCAACTACTGTACGTCTTGTCATTTCGATAAGGTCAAGGATGCGACCCGCCGCGATTTACCTGGTGAAATCCTACAAGGGACGGTCTGCCAAGATTGCCATATGGAACAATCCACCGGGAGTTCGACCTCGAAGCGAGGGTCGATGACGCGGGCGATCGGCCGCCACTGGTTTCGCGGGGTCGTCATCCCAGGCATCATGCTCAAGAACCGAAATCTTCAAGCCGAATGGATGCCGCGGGTGGATGTGGAGACGTCGAAAGGGTCGGATAAGGTGGAAGGCACTGTACTCGTGCGAAGCGGCAGCTTACCGCACAGTTTTCCCGATGGCGATCCGATCTTAAAGCAGTTTTTTGTGACCGTGACACTCAAGGATGCCAAAGGCGTGACCGTGGCATCCGAGGTGAAGCATATTGGTCTGCCATACGATCAGATCCTTCGTGGGCCGATTCCCGATCCGCTGATCAAGGGCGGCACGACCCGGCGCCTGCCGTTTAGTCTCGCGCTGCCATCTGGGAGCGCCGCGCCCGTATCGATCGAAGCCCTGCTGACTTATTCCCTGATTCCAGAACCGACGTCCGAGTTGCAGGCAAAATACCTTGCTACGCTGCCGAGCGATAAGGATCGCGAGACGGCGACGACCCTCATTCACGAATACTCCCAACCGCGCGTTCTGACATTCCGCATCAAAGCCTTATGAGATGGAGAGAAGGGGGTTCGGCATCGTGACGAGAGCCATGAGCCTAATCATAAGTGTTGCGGTAACAGCACTCGTTGGCCTCGGAGGCGTCGTCCATTGGAGCGACGCGCAAGATGTCAAACCGAAGGCCGCCACGGTGGACAAAGTCTTTCCCAGTTCAAACAAATGCAAACGCTGCCATGAACGTGTCTTCGAAGAATGGGAAACCTCTCCGCTGTCCAAATCGATTCATTCGCCGGTCTTTCGCGCCGCATTGGATGAGTATCTGACGTTTTCAGGCGGCAAAGAGAAGGCGCTCTGCTTCAAGTGCCACGCCCCGCACGTCAATCTGTTTCTCGATCAAGTCCAAACATTCGTGACGCAAACGCAATCGAGCGATCCCACCATCGACGGCGTCGGATGCGCGCAATGTCATCTGATCAAGCAGATCGATCGAACGAGCAACCCGCCCCTGCCGAAGTATGAGCCCGGCAAAACGCTCTATGGACCCTATAAAGATGCGGTGCAGAACCTTGCGCACCAATCGATGGACCTGGATCTCTTTCGTAAGTCGGACCTCTGCTTGAATTGTCACCTCAGTGTTCCGGCTGCGGCGAATCTCGGCAAAAGTAACGATCTGCTTGGGAATTGGGAAACCAGCAAGGCCGTCAAGTCAGGCAAGGAATGCCAGACGTGCCACATGCCGGAACAAGTCGGCGAATCCGCGAACGGCGAGAACAAGCGGAAGGTGGCGAATCATACGTTCCCAGGACGCATCGGCAAGCTACGACAGGAAGCGGCGAAACTCGAAGTTGCCACAGAAGTCAAAGGCGATCAAACCAAAGTGACCATCACCGTGCAGAGTCTCGTCCCGCATAACTTGCCGACCACGCATCCCGCGTGGGCGCGCGTCGTGCTCGAACTCAACGTGAGGGGGAAAAACTTAAAGACTGTGTTTACGGACCAGCGAAGCTATGGACGTGTATTCGCGGACGCCAAAGGGCAGAAGACCGTCTTCGATTTTGCCGCCACCAAAGTGCTGGAGGACACCGTCCTCAAGCCGGAAGAAACGCGCGTCGAAACGTTTACGTTCCCCACCCCCAAAGACACCCGCACCTTCGACGTCGAAGCGGCCCTGAATTATGCGCCGGTGGGTGGCCCGCCATCCTTTCTCCAACGGATCGAGGCCGAATCCTCCAAAGGCAGCCAAGACCCGGCTTTCCAGCCGATCTCGATCTTCAAAAAAACAGTGAACGTGCCGGTGCCGTAAGGCAACGCCTCAATTCGTTGGAACTTGCCAAACATTTCAGAGTAATCTCTTTGTCTAACGATGTTTATGAGCCCCGGATCAAGCGCTGCCGTTGCTTGATTCGCTTCATCGGCCGTATGCCGTGCTTGAGACCGAGGACTATGTTACTCAGGAACTCGTCCGCTTCCGCAAAGGAGACGTGCTGGTGGTAGATGCTTCCAAACGTGCAATTGCTTGCGGCGAAACAGATGCTGCTCTTCTGCGCATGTTGCAGAAGAGAGAAGTGCGCCTCTATCACTGTGCCGATCTGCACGCTAAGGTGCTCCTGCTCGACGACGTGGCAGTTATTAGTTCGGGCAACATGTCAAAGTCATCGGCCGATGGTCTTGTCGAGGCTGGATTAGTAACTGACTACGGCACCACCGTGTCCGCCGTCGCTTCCTTCATTGAACAAGTAATTCGGCAGTCCAATGAGCTTCTGGCGAAGGACATTGCGACATTGTGCAAAATCAAAGTGGTACGTCGTGACGCACGAGAAACAGGCGGCCGCAAGAAACTTCGGACCAAAGTCGGCACTCTCGGTAATCGCACCTGGTTAGTAGGAGTACGCGAACTCGTTCGCGCCCCTAAACCCGATGAGCAAAAGTTAATCGACCGGGCGATCAAGTCGTTGCGCAAACAGTTGGGCAATCCGGATGAGGAGCCAAGCTGGATTCGGTGGGGCCTTCGGGGTCGGTTCGCAGGCGAATGCCAAAAGGGCGATACCCTAATACAAATTTTGCGTTCAAGGAGAGCTAAGCTGCCAAGCACCGTGCTTCGAGCCACCCCGGTCCTGCTGAAAC
>JAICXS010000464.1 GCA_025934615.1 Nitrospiraceae bacterium | reverse complement strand
TTTGCAAGAGGCAGAAGCTATGAATTTCAAGAAAGCTACGGACGAACTGCTAGCATCCGTGACGCTGGCGGACTTGGCAGGGGCGCTAGGGGTATCGGTTCAGGCTGTCCGACAGGCGCGGGCGGCGGAGGGCACGACGGCGCATAGATCGCCACCGGGCGATTGGGAGAAAAGTGTGGCCAAGCTGGCAAAACGGCAGGCAGCTCATTACCAGCGACTTGCAGATAGGCTATAATCCTACCGGAAACTCCAATATATAGGGTGTCGAGGTCAGCTCGACATACAATATATAGTATGGGACAGCTTGATCTGCCATTTGAGGACGTCGCGGTGCCGGGTGAAAACCCAGCCCTCTGGACGCCCCGCGACATTTGGGTCCGGCTTAATCAGCGGGTTCTCGAATTTCTAAAAGAAGACCGCCGGTTTGAACGCAAGAGCGGCAAGCGCATCGATTTGGATGATCTCGCCACCTACTACAGCACATTCTCCAACACCCCAGATGGCGGATTAATCGTGCTTGGCATCGAGAACGATGGTGCAATCACCGGATGCTCAACCCTAAGCATTGATCAACTGAACAAAGTCGAAAGTCTGCACCTGAATCTGTGCCCCGCTGCAAAGCCGGATTATCGTAAGGTGCCGGTCATCATCGATGGAAAGCAAGAATTCTGCTTCGCGATTTTCGTTCCATATATCGGGAAATTGGTCGAAACGAACAAGCAGGAAGCGTGGGTCCGGTACGGCGAGAGCCGTCATCGCATGAGCGAAGAAGAAAAACGGGACTTTCGCACAACTCGGCAGGAACTATCGTTTGAGCTCGAACCTGCACCCTACGAGTACCCTCGTGATTTTGATTTGCGAGTGATAAACGACTTTTGCGACGCCTATCGCGCGCGTGAAGGGCGGCAATGGTCTAACGAGGAAGTCCTTCTCGACAGATATTTGCTTCGCCGGGAAGGCGACACACTGCGGCCGCTCAATTCACTGGTCTTGATGGCTGCAAAAGACCCGCGCCTCACAATTCCAGGATGTCGTGTCCGTGTTCAGCGGTTTCGAGGCGATGTGGAAGGGTCTGGTGACAGCTATGACCCCGCACGCGATAAGTATGTCGAGGGAAACATTGTCGAGATCATAACTGAAGCATCGGCCACCATCAGCGACATGATCTATGATGTGACGTGGCTGAACACGGACGGAAAGTTTGTAACAACGCCCGAATACCCTCAATGGGCGTGGTTTGAATCCCTTGTAAATGCTTGCGTTCATCGCTCCTATAGCTTCAGCGGAACAGAAATCTTCGTGAAGCTATTCTCTGATCGAATGGAAATTGAAAGCCCCGGCGGCTTTGTTCCACCTGTGAATGAAAACACAATTTACCACGCTCGCTCTACCCGTAACTATCACTTGATGGACGCGCTTCGGTATCTTGGGTACGTCCAGATGGGGCGGGAGGGAACGCGACGAATTCGAGATAGCATGCGGGACTACAACCTACCTGAACCCTCTTTCAAACAAGAGGCGCTGCACGGAGTTGTTGTGCGTGTCATTCTCAGAAATGACCATGAAAGTAGGAAACGTGCTACGGACCGCGATGTTGCTACACATTTCGGCGTCGATGTGTGGCGAACACTGCAAGACCATGAAATCAAAATAGCGGCATACGCATTCCGAAACGGCGAAATTCAGGTTTCAGAAGCCCAAAGGATAACCGGCAGGACATGGGGAACGAGTAAGAAGGATTTGGAACGACTAACGCGTCGCGGCCTTCTGGTCTTCATCCCCGGCAAATACATCCGTGATCCCAAGGCTACATACAAACTGGCAACCTTGCCGGACCGGAAGTTGCCGGGGCCACAGCTATGACCGAAGTCTCCCCCGCCGAACTCAAGAAGGCCGTCGAAAGCGGTGAAGTTCCAATGGAGCGCCTGAACGACATGGTGCACCGCATCCTGCGCACCGAGTTCGATTCCGGTATCGTGGACGATCCGCCGCACCCCGAATCTCCCGATGTCATGCGCGGATTCGAAGTTGCGCAGAAAACCGAAGAGCGCGGCGCAGTGCTGCTGAAAAATCAGAACAACATGCTTCCGCTCAGCGCGAGTTCTATCAAATCCATCGCCGTCATCGGAGGCCATGCGGACGTCGGAGTGCTTTCGGGCGGAGGCTCCTCCCAGGTCTCGCCCGCGGGCGGCAATCCCGTTCCGCCGCCCCCGGAGATCGCACGGAATCCGCTCGCCTTCATGCTTCGAGCGACGTATCACCGTTCCGCACCGTTGACGGGAATCGAAGCCAGGGTGCCGCACGCAACCGTCAAATTCGATCCCGGCACCGACCCCGCATCCGCCGCTGCTCTCGCCAAACAATCTCAGGTAGCCATCGTCTTCGCCGTGCAGCATGAGTCCGAAGGCATGGACCTCCCCAATCTCTCGCTCCCCGACAACCAGGACGCGCTCATCGAAGCCGTTGCCGCCGCCAACCCGCACACCATCGTCGTGCTCGAAACCGGCGGCGTCGTGCTGATGCCGTGGATCGACAAAGTCGCAGGCGTCGTCGAAGCCTGGTATCCCGGCATCCGCGGCTCCGAAGCGATC
>JAICXS010000043.1 GCA_025934615.1 Nitrospiraceae bacterium | reverse complement strand
GGCTTCAGCACGACCCCCGAAATTTCCGGATACACGAGCACGACATGGTGTGTGAGCGCTTCGGCATAGTCTTGTGTAATGACAAAGGGGATGCCGATCGTCTTCAATCCGTGTACGAGACCGAGCCAGGCGGACGATGGATCGGTCAACAGGACCGCCAGGCGGGTGCGCGCCCCCTGAGCAGACCGAGTCCAAGTGGCCGCAACCGGGGCTTGCACCGACGTCACGCCAGCAGGACCAATAACACCCTGAAAGACGTACATTGCATCGGCCGGCACGGTCCCGGTACGCGACTCAGGATGCGACCCCAGCCAACTGAAGAATACGGCCGTACTGAGGACGATCGTCATTCCGATAATCAGACGGCCGCGTAGCGTCTGCATGCCATTACCAATGCACAATCAGGTTAATCAGCCCACCGCGCCTGACGTAGAGAATACCGCGGTCCTCGTAATACCCCGCCGCTTCCGCCGACAGGCGGCGTGTCAGCGGAAAGGTGACGCCTCCCTGTATGATACGGCTCTGGACGCGGGTGAAGTCTTGCGTCGCGACGATCCGCTCTCCCGATGTCCCAAATGCGCCGGAGGCGAAGAACTGCAGTCGGTCCCGAGGCCGCCAGGTCAACTGCGAGGCCAGGGTAATCGAACCCGTATCGGGCACGTAATAGAGTTTCTCCGTGAGCCAGACATTGTATGGAAAGTACACAGTCAGTCCCGGCAACAAGAGATCGATATTGTCTTTCTTGAACAACAAGTGGCGATACCCAAATGATAGTTCGGCCGCAGATAAGGCCGAATGCACGGCACCAAGGCCTTGGACCACTTCGGTGACGGCCGAATAGTTTGGTGCAAAGCTCGGATTCGCGGTGGCTTGCGCCCCGATATAGCCCCAAGCTCGAGTCCACAGCGGACTGTAGAATTCACCTGATACCGGGGTGTCGTGAAATCCGAACCTATTCAACGCCTCCACTCTCGCGATCAGTGTTTTATTTCCCAACGCGGTCCCCGCCTCTACCAATACGTTCCGCTCATCGGGGATACCCTTCGTATACGAATAGTGGCCATAGCCGATCTTGGCATAATTGCGGTAGGGCAGGCTTAAGTCGGTCACACTTTTGCCGACGGGTGCTCGCGGAGAGGCAGCGAGCTCTTCGGTCACGGCCTTGATCTGCCGAGCGATCTCCGGATCCGGCTGGTCGGCATAGAGCAACTCGTACCGCGCAAGCGCGTTTGCACGCTCCCCCTGCCAAAACATGACGTCCGCCAGTCCTTTACTCGCCTCTCGATTAGCGGGATGTTCCTGTAGAATGTGCTCATAGACCTGCCGCGCGTCCTCAAAGTGTTTCTGCCAGGACAGCGTCAGCGCGAGAGCAATCCGGACATCGAGATCGGTGGGATGTCGAAGTAGAATGTCCCGATAGAGAGCGACGGCCTCGGCATGATGCTCATCCCAAGCCAGCAGCCTCGCCAAAGCCGCTCGTCCGACATCGTCGTCGGGATGCTGGATGAGATAGCCCCGATAGGCGTCGATGGCCTCTGCAGAACGCTTTTCGCTCTCTAGCTTGCGAGCCTCCTTAAGGAGGGTTGCCGCCAGAGAATTCGATTGTGCCTGGCGGTGCCCCTCGCGTGTCTCGACAGCGGCCACTGTGGAGGACCGTGCGGAGGACGGCGACAATTCTGCTTTAATTGCATCAATCCGTTTACCGGTCTCAGCGTCATGGCGGGAGGCGAAGACCTGTTCATAATAGGGCAACGCATCGCGACTCCGCCCGCTCCAAAACAAGACATCGGCCAAGCCACTCCTGGCATCCAACTGGCTCGGATCTTCCTGCAAAATGGCCTCATACATCTGCCGCGCGTCATCGAACCGTTTTTGCCAGGACAGCACGCGTGCTAAAGCCGTTTGAATCTCCAGATCGATAGGGTGTCGCTTGAGGATGTCGCGGTAAATCGACCCCGCTTCCTCATACTTGCCTTGCCAGGACAGCAACTTCGCAAACATGCTCCGAGCCTCGTCATCTTCGGGTTTGAGAAGAAGATAATGACGATAGGCCGCGATCGCCTCGGGATACCGTTGCTGCGCCTCGAACCGCTTCGCACTTTCGAGGATGCGGCGCGGAGCAGGGCTCTGGGTCTCTGCGGATAGAGCGGGCGAGGCGACGATACCGGATAGGAATAGGATCACGAGCGTCACAAGGAAGCAGCACTGACTATGATGATAAATGGAACCTGGTCGCGGTAACCAGGAAGACCGATTCATGCTTCCATTGGCACCATTTTTTGGTATTGAGAACGGTGGGCTCACAGCGGAAGGTGAACTGATGGGAATAACGCCGGCAATAAATGCGATGTCTTCACAAGAGGCCATGGTGCCGACTAGAATCGTTGGGAGGAGAAAGAAGCGGGCGGCTTTTATCTATTGATTTCAATCAAGCGCGGCGATCTGCTGCCGACCCATTTATTCATCTGATTGATGAGGAATATCCCAACCCGGCTATAAGTATAGGTCGAAACGCCGATTTGGCAAACGGACCACTGTCTGATGACAGGGATTCGCCGTAACAATCCTCGCTCCGCTGTGCTTGATATTTAGAGTGACGGGAAGGTCTCAGAGAAAGATAAGGATAAGCTATTCGCCGAGAATTTGCACGATCAGTTCGCGCATACGCGCACGCGTATCGAAATCGACCACGACAATCTGCTGCCACATCCCCAACAGGAGTGCTCGATCCGTAAATGGAATGACGATCGATGGACCTTGGAGCTGGCCCCGGAGATGGCTGTGCCCATTATCTTCTCCGGCATTGCGCGTGTTGTGTTGCAAGGTAGGATCCGCGGGAATCAGGCGATCCCAAAACGATTTCGTGTCGGCTCGGATACCGGGCTCATCTTCAATGATCATGACCGATGCGGTGGTGTGCCGGATAAAGACGGTGACGATGCCGGCCGTCAGCCCGGTACTCTCCAGCGCCTTCTGAACGTGCGCGGTAATATTTTCGACCTGTGTCGCTCCTTTCATATCGAGGCGGATAGGAATGCTGGTTACCGGCATGGCAATTCTCCAGATGCCAGCGCCCGTAAAAATTGTTTTTCTCTTACTGTGAGCGCCGTCCCCCGCGCCTCCTTCAGGATGTGATCGAATTCGCCTTCGCTCGCGAGCGAGACGAGCGCATCCATCACCGCGTCGCTTAAGATACCTTCCAGACGCAACTTCGCCAGATAGCTCACCGCTTCGTCGACGGTTTCACGCTGACGCGTGTAGTAGTCGGCGCCCCGCCGGTGATTGCTGTACGCCTCGAACTGCTCACAGGCGACGAGTACCTCCGCCAATTGACGGACCCATGGCGCCGCTCCCTTGAGCTTTTCCGGATAGTAATAGTAGAGCATGACCAACCCCATCCACGATTCCCACCGAACGGCTAATTGCCGCAACGTGGGCTTGATGGCCTGGAGCCGGCGCGCCAGCCGGCGTGCATAGCCCAATCGCATCTCGACCTGCTCGCGCGCCCAGTCATCAATAGGTACACCCGCCTCTTTCAATGCCGGCGCATAGAGCTTCCAAAACGCCTCCGTCTCGCGGCCGTACCGTGTTTCGGGATGGACGGTGCGCCATTCTCTTGGTCTTGTTGGAATCCCATGCTGTTTCGCCCACGACCAAATCGCGCCGAACAATCGACGATCCAATCCGGCCCGACCCAAATCATGCAACAAGCAGGCAATTTGATATTGAGTAACTCGCTCTGGCGGATGCCCTAATCGAGTCGCAACCGCGGCGGACATCCGAGCCGTTCGTATGGCATGTGATCGATCGTACCCGCGGATCATTCGCTCCGGCTGCCGAGGATCAGCGTAATCGTACAATCGCATCAGCTTAGCGACCAGTGGTCGCGGAATCATCAGGGAGGCAGGATCACGGAATATAGTCGCAGAAGATCGACGGATCGGCATAGTGGTCGGAGAATAGGGGAGGCGAACCGAGGGTGTCAAGGAGAGGAATCGCACATCTGTCGGGTTGAGGATAATTCTTCCTCTACCACCACCTCTCCTCAAACAAAAAAGTCATCCGCCAGGTTACTCTCACCGTCGTCTTTCTCATTTCTAATGCTGATTGAAGCTGGATCGCAGAATGCCGCCATCCGCCCGCTGAGTTCCTTTCGATACTGCCATCGAAACTCAGACCATTTGTCAGGGTCATGCTTGAACCCTCGACGAAGCGCATCGCTGGGTGCCAAATCTTTGCGCCATTCGTGTGCGGCCTCTTTCTTGAGACCGCGCGGCCATAACCGGTCAACCAGGATTCCCATTCCATCGCGAGGGCTCGGGTCATGATAGCGCTTGACCTGAATCATTGGCGTGGCGGTTCGTTTCGATCCAATATGCACCAGGCGCGACGGGTTTGTGATTTTTGATCGGTCACAACTTCACCGGTGAAAAAGCTGACATGCCAGGCGACGATATCGTCAGTCTCCGAGGGTGTCGACGACCAGAAGATCGAGGATTTGATGTTGCCAAATGGATGGCCGGACGGAAGTGCCGGGTCTTTCTGTGAGGAATCGATTAAACTTGCGAGTTCTTTGATGGACGGTAAACGCCACCCCTTTTGTCCACCTATAGTTTTAGCCTGGCAGTGCACAATCGCTTCAGTCCAGGCGCCATGAAAGAAGTCGGGCGATTGCTCCCATATCAATCCTGTGCGAACATCGTGACCGCCGCGCCATCCAATGCGCCAACAAATCGCTGAGACGATGAGAATCCCGCCGAAGTACCCTGAGTCGAGAATGCAGCAGGACTTTCTTGAAGGACCATGGTCCATGCAAACAGACTCAGCAAACCGAATCCTGCCTTTTGAACGGCATGCCACATAATGATTCTTTACCCAAGACTCAAGAAGACGAGTATGAGCAGTCTAGCGACGCGAGAGGGAAAAGGCCAGAGTCCTCTTTGGTATGGTTCATGACTGATCTACTCCTTTCATTGAAAAATGTTCGACGCTTGGGATCCAAGGCGTTCGCAGTCTCCATTTGCTTTCGTCACAAAAGACCCCTAGAATGCCCGCGCTGGTTTGGCCAGCGCTTATGCACGCTTCGCTACGCAACCCCATAGGTCCTTGTTCGCATCCAAGCGCTTTCTCCTGCTCTGTGTTCATCGCTTTGGTACTCTCGGTTACGGCCTGCCAACCGGACGAGTCGCCGCTGAAAAGCGAAAATGAGACGCTCCACAAACAAGCTGACAAACAGGAATCCGTCATCGTATCGCTCCAAGAAGGCAATAAGGTGATGCAGCAGCAGATCGATCTGCTCAGCAAGGAATTGCGGGAAGCGAAACAACAAGTAGAACGCGTGATGGGCGAACGAGCCGCCCTGACGACTCGGCTTGATGAACAGGAGGGGACCACCCGAAAACTCGCGGTCGACGCGCAGCGCGTCGCTGAAAAGGCGGCGCAACTCAACAATGCTATGCGAGTCGACGACAAGGGCGCGGCGTCAGAGGAGGTGCCGGCGCCATTGGCCGTTGTCGCTAAAGCGCTGGAGGACGCCTTGTCAAAAAATGGCTATGGCATTCGTGCCGGGATGAAGACCGACCACAAGGCGGTCTATGTCACAGACCGAAAGATTTCTGAGCCGGCTTCCCTGGAAGTTCCCGGCTTCCGAAATCAATATGTGCTTTTTTTACAAGCCGTCGCGGCCGCGCGCACACGACTAAGCGTCAAAGCGGAATTCGAACGCATGGCTCAGGGAAACCGTATCCTTCCCGCTGGTGGAGAAGAAGTGGCTGAAATTGAGCGCCGATTGATTGCAGAAATATCCAAGGCCGTCTCGCGGCCGGGTAAAATATAGCGCTGACCAATAACGAGTCTCTCATGCATGCCTCCAGCCGTCTACTTCCCTAAACTCCCGCAAGTCCGCTGAATTCTCTTATCTCTTGGCTCTGACGGCTAGAGCCATCTCGCCGCTCCAACATCTGTCGAATAGCGAAACAGCCGCCTTCGGCTATACTTACCGAGACAGAGTGCAAAGCATAGAGAGCCTTGCAACTGAGAACTGCGGAATGCCCAAGCATAAAACTCCGGAACCCCAGCCAAAGGATAAGGTCTTCGCATCGGCAGACGAGATCAGTCAATCGATTTCGAAATTACGTGCTCGAATCCATCAGGTCGAAGAGCTGAAGAGAGATGGGCTTCCCTACCGCGATGCCCTTCGAGTCACAGCCGAATATCAGCTTCGAGACTCCATCCGGGAAATCTTTGGAGAACGGTCACCGGAATATCTTCAGCACCAACACCTTCGTATCAAGGTGAACAGTAAGCACAGCGTGAATGAGACCATTTCGCTGCTCCAACACCTGGTCGTCAGCCTCGAAGAGAGACGCATGGATCTATTGGGCCTTCGCCCCCCGATCCGCCATAAAACAGCCGACAAGCTTTCGGAGCCACATTCACCGGCACCGAACCCGCACAGTGTAACGCCGGACCTCCAAGCAGCTGCGCCGCCACCGACCATCGCGCCTCCTTCGCCACCGTCGCAAGCAATCGAGTCGGTTCGACCGATTCAGTCTATCCCATCACCGCGATCGTCTGAATCTGTCGAAGTGACACCACTTCCGATCGAGACGAACCAAACGACGACGGAGACGCCGGTACCGGCCATGCCGTTGCCCCCGATCATCTTGGTCTCACAGACAAAGCTTAAATTGTCGGCCGAAGCGGTGGCTCAGATACCGGAGCCGGCGGCCGTCTCCTTCGTGGAGCCGCTACGCTTCCAAACCACAGCTACTTTAGGTGACGGACCACACACTCAACCACTATTGGAGACGAGCATGGCGCCAAAACTTGGATTTCCCGCAGTGGAACCGCCGACAGAATGTATTGAGCCGCAACACGCCTCCGCATCACCAGAGCCGGTCCGAACCGGCAACGGCGTGGGCGGACAACACGGATCGACAGCTACTACGGCGACCGACGAAGAAAGCGAGAGGGACACCATCGGTCACCTTCGAAAAATCTGTTCGGCCTTTCACCGCGTCACACGGCAACTTCGCCAACGGCGGGATGAACGCCCAACACTGGAAGTCGAAGACGAACGAGATGTGCTCGATCTTCTTCACACGCTGTTGTGCATTGAATTCGATAATATCGAAGCTGAAGAATGGACCCCTACCTATGCGAACGGCTCGACACGGACCGATTTATGGTTGAAGGATGAAGGGGTGGTCATCATTGCAAAAAAAACCAGACAAGGAATCGGAGTGAAGGCGCTGACGCACCAAGTCAGTGTCGACTTTGAACAGTATGGCACGCATCCCAACTGCAAGCTGATGTTTTGTTTTATCTACGATCCCGAGGGCCGTATCGGACACCCGAAAGGATTGGAAGCCGATCTCACCCTTAACTATAACGGTCGCCGGGTCGAGGCATTGATCTCCCCCAAGTAGCGCCTGGTGTAGATATACTGTCTCAGAACGGAACGTTCTCTAGAGCTTTCCCACCAGATCCAAGCTAGGCTTCAGTGTCTTCCCGCCAGATTTCCAGCTTGCCGGGCAGACTTCCCCGTTCCCCTCACTAACCTGAATGGCGGCCTGCAGTTTCCGAAGTAGCTCTCGACCGCTTCGGCCAATGCTGTTGTCGTGAATCTCATACGCCTTCACCACGCCGTCCGGATCGATGATAAAGCTTCCCCGAAGCGTTACGCCTTGATCTTCAACATAAGTCTCGAACTCACGGCTGAGCTTCCCCGTCGGGTCGGCTACCATGGGGAACGACACGGTTTTGATCGTCGGTGAGGTATCATGCCATGCCTTATGGACATAAACCGAATCGGTGCTCACACCGAATATTTCGGCCCCGAGTTTTTTAAATTCTGGGTACAGCTCTGCCGCTTCAGCCAATTCTGTCGGACAGATAAAAGTAAAATCCCCGGGATAGAACATCAAGACGATCCATTTCCCTCGATAGGCTGAAAAATCAATGGATGTGATCTGATTATTGTGAAAGGCCTGGTACGTTCCTGGCGACACAGTTTGCCCGATCAAGGACATCGCATTCCTCCCTGTTGTCTATAACCATAGCAAGAGCCGTCATTAGGAATTCAACATATGATTTTCACATACCGCTGCGGGCTCAACCGCAACCCTATGCTGCGGTGAAATCACAGTGTACGCGAGGCGGGCTAAGCGCGTCAGTCGAAGAGAAGCACGTGTGCTGTAGGAAAAGCGGCGAGAAAAGGAAGGTAATCCCTAGCGAGGGCTCGCCCCGTTACGCTCGTCGTGTGATTTGGAAAATCGTTCTTTGACGACCGCTGACGCGGCTTTCACGCCGGCCACCACGCTGAACAGCTTGGAGGCCAGACCTTCCCCTTGTCCTTTGACCAAGCCATGCATCTGCTCTACCGTCTCACCCACAGCCCCGACGGCATGCAGAAAGACCGACGCATGCTCGACCCCATCCCGGGCCTGCTCACTAAGTGCGTTCACATTTTCGGTCATCAGCCGGAGGTCTTTCAGCAGAGGAGGCAACTGACTGTTCAGGTAGACCAACACGACCTGCAATTCCACCAATGTTTTCCTGACTTGGATCAGGGTATAGACGACATATCCGACAAGCACGGCAAACGCGACGGCAGCAATAATACCGGCGATTTCGATCAGCATAGAAACCCCTTTTTCTAAGAACGTTCGAGAAGCTTTCAGCGGTCAGCCCTTAGCAATCAGCCCGGAACTGAAGGCTGGATACTGACAGCTACCGGCTATCTCAGATTCGGCTTTCTCAACCGCCACTCGACAGCTTGTTCGTAAGCATGCGCGCCGCGCAAGACGACATCTTCCTCGAATGGGCGACCGATGAGTTGCAACCCAATGGGCAGACCGGTCTTGCTGAAGCCGCAGGGAATGGAAATGGCCGGAATGCCGGCGAGGTTGATTGAGATCGTGTAGATATCGGATAGGTACATTTCAAGCGGATCCTGAACCTTCTCGCCGAGCTTGAAGGCGCAGGTCGGAGTAACCGGCGTCGCAATAAGATCGACTTCCTTGAAGGCTGCATCGAAGTCACGCCGAATTAATGTCCGAACGGCTTGCGCCTTTCCATAATACGCCTCGTAGTATCCGGCGCTCAACGCATAGGTGCCCAGCATGATGCGCCGCTTTACTTCGGGGCCGAATCCTTCCTGTCTTGTCTTCATGTACATGTCGAGCAAGTCGCTCGATTGCTTCGTGCGAAGGCCGTATTTTACGCCATCATAGCGGGCCAAATTCGAACTGGCTTCGGCTGTGGCAATCAGGTAATACGCGGCAACGGCCGCTCCTGTTGTCGGCAACGAGATGTCCTTGATCTCCCCGCCTAATTCTTTGAGGACATCAACCGCATTTCGTACAGCTTGTTCGACTTCTGGATTGAGACCTTCCCCAAAATACTCGGTTGGAAGTCCGATCCGAAGCTTTTTCACATCCTTCTTTTTCAGCGCCTTCATATAGTCCGGCACCGGGATGTTCGCCGAGGTTGAATCCAATGGATCGTATCCGGCGATCGCATTCATGAGTATGGCTGCATCGGTAACATCCTTCGTGACAGGCCCCACTTGATCCAAGGACGACGCAAATGCCACGAGTCCATAGCGGGACACTCGACCATAGGTAGGCTTGAGTCCCACGACCCCACAAAATGCGGCTGGTTGCCGAATCGAGCCGCCGGT
>JAICXS010000472.1 GCA_025934615.1 Nitrospiraceae bacterium | reverse complement strand
CGGCCGCCATCCAGGGCGTGACATGTTGAATGGCGAGAAGTCCGTCTCGTGACATGCCAAGTGCCCCAGCGAATCCACGAACTTTGCGCGCCAATTGCTCTAGAACAATCTTTATTCCCCTTGCTGGACTCGCTCCGGTTATAAGTTATCGATAATCTCCTTCGTGACGGCAAGCCTGATGATTGTCTCGCCAGTACCAGTCATCGAGACAGCGCCGCTCTCATAGGCATAGATACCGCCGCCGATCAGCGGCGTGTCCTCATGCAGCCCCGACAGCAGATGAATGAAGACCCTCTCCATTTTGTGGCTCTACCCGGAATATCAAAGAATCATCAACCCGCCTATTTCACCAGGTTCGAATCCAATCTCCGCGGACTCATAAATTACCGCCGGCAAACCTTACAGTTAAAAGGCTCGTGCTTATAACGGCTCATGCTGAAAGATCGTATCTCTCTTACGTTTTCCCCCTCGGCATAACCGGATAGGCCGACAAAAAACCTGACACCTTTACAGAATGACGTAAAGCCGAACGAAGCTTAACGCGTGGTTATGCATTGGCTGAAAGTTGCTTCTAAGCAAGCGTCGATTAATGGCCAAGTATCTAGTAATAGTCTCTATGAGGTTAGGTTTTCTCAGTGCGCAAGAGCTTTCCTAGAGAGAGTCGAGAGGAGAAATTGTTATGAAACCAGTCATGACCCTCGGTCTGACAGCATTCCTGAGTGTGAGCCTGCTTTCGCCTGTCGGGGCTGACACGTTTAGCTTCAGTACGGGCACCCCAGATGGCCGAATCGGAACAGCATCGCGTCCTGAGAGCCCAGGCAAGATTGAGATTGAATCTGCAGACGATTTCGTCACAACTTCGACCACCAGAGTCAATCAAGCGACCTTCACGGGTTTGCTCACGGGCGGCGCGGGACTTGCCAACATTGGTCAAGTCAATGTTGAAATGTATCGCGTGTTTCCAAACGACTCAAATGTTTCACGAACCAGCGGAGCGCCGACATTCAGCACTGCACAAGTCCCAACGCGGGTTAACTCGCCCTCCGATGTTGCGTTCGATACACGCGAGAGTGCGGCTGGAAATTTGACGTTTACGACGACGACACTTAATAACAATTTTACCGTTCTTAATTCAGTTCTGAATGGAATCCACCCGAGCCCAGGTCAGACTACTGGGGGCGAAGGGGCAATGACGGGAATCGAAGTCCGTTTCAACGTCGCTTTCACCACGCCGTTCTCGCTGCCGGCCGATCATTATTTCTTTGTGCCCCAAGTTCAGGTGGCCGGAGGGGAATTCCTCTGGCTCTCTGCGCCCAAACCCATCACGGCTGGCACGCCGTTCACTCCGGATTTACAAAGCTGGATCCGCAATGCCAGCTTGGACCCTGACTGGCTCCGCATCGGGACCGATATCGTCGGCGGTGCACCTGCGCCGACATTCAACGCCGCCTTTTCACTGACCGGAGAGACGGTCCCAGAGCCTTCGACTGTGTTGCTGCTCTCCTCTGGTCTGGCCGGCCTAGCCATCTGGAGGCGGACGAAAAAGGCTTAACCCAAACTTTGTGGAGGGTTGAACCCGGCCTAATCACACCCGATGGCTAGGCCGGGTTATTTCGGGGAACGCAAAAGGAATTGATCGCTGACGTAGGGCTTGCCTCGTCCGTTCCAATATCCGGCTGCCATCCGGGGCGTGGCATGTTGAATGGCCAGGCGTCCGTCTCGTGAAACGACAAGTGCGCCGGCGGACCCGAGGACCTTGCGCACCAATCTCTCTAAGACAATCTTTGTTACTCTTGCTGGGCTCACTCCCGTTGTAAGCCGGTCGACAATCTCCTTCGCGACGGTAAGCCGGATGATGGTTTCCCCAATCCCGGTCATCGAGACGGCGCCGCCCTCATTATCGGCATAGACACCGCATCCGATCAGCGGCGTGTCCCCCACGCGGCCGGGCAGCATGAACGCAATGCCACCGGTCGAGGCGCCGGCGGCGACGGTACCGTCTTGATCCAGCGCCACGGCTCCCACTGTTTCGAGACCTGTGCTTTGAAGACGATACAGACGTGTAAAGATCGCAAGCGTCTTCTTCGCGCCGGGCTCTATCAAATCGCCTTTAGGTACAGCGTCGCGCTTCGTCGGACGCGGCTGGCGTTCCAATTGGAAGTGACGCGCAAAGCGTGACGCCGGGTGACCTACCAACAGCACATGATTCGTTTCCTGCATGACGAGTCGTGCCGCAGTAATGGGATGGCGAATGCCTTCGATCGCGGCCACCGCGCCCGCCTTCAATTCGCGTCCCTCCATGATCGAAGCATCCATCCGACGAGCGCCGTCGAGTTGAAGCCGAGAGCCGAGGCCGGCATTAAATAGTCCTGAGCTTTCCAGCACACGGATGGAGCCCTCGACCGCCGAGACGGAGGTCCCGCCGGACTTCAGCAGGCCATAACCAATGTGAAGCGCCTCGGTGAGGCACACACGTTGCGCCGAATTCATCTTGCGCGGCCCGGCTCCGCCATGCACCGCAATAATG
>JAICXS010000394.1 GCA_025934615.1 Nitrospiraceae bacterium | reverse complement strand
TGATCCATGTTACGCCGGTACAGCAAAGGGATTGTGTGCGAGCTCTTCCCGAACCGTAGTCGCGGGCCCGTGGCCGGGAAGGAGGGCGGTGTCTGGGGCAAGCTCCAACACGTGCTCGCGAACCGATTTTAAATGCGTCTGATACAAGGCCGCCGGGTTCGAGCGACCAATGGAACCGGCAAAGAGCGTATCGCCGACGAAGCACAGCGGACCGGCGTTTCTCTCGATTTGATAACACATGCCACCCGGCGTATGTCCCGGTGTCGCTAGGAACCGGACGGTGAGGGCCCCAACCGAGATTGTCTCGCCGTTTACCGGCGAACGGAGCAGCTCGCGCGGCGGTGACCAAGAAAGCAGCGATTCATCGGGTGCTCCCAGATACACGGGTACCCGACAGTAGTCTAAGAGCTGTTCCAGTCCATCCGCATGATCCGAATGGCCATGGGTCAGGCAAATCGCCGTAAGGCGAAGATGCCGTTGTGTCAGAGTTTGGATCATCGCGCTCGGATTATAAGCCGTATCGATGAGGATCGCCTCTCCGGATTCGTGCACCACATAACCTTTCACCTCATATCCACCGATGTCGCCCAAGATGGTCTCCACGTATGTGGCGACGTGAGGCGGCGAGGTGGACGGGGACCACCGGCCGGCTGCAATGGCCAATAAAGCATCGGCGCACAAACCCAATGCCCCGGCAACGGCGCGCGCTTCATCGGCTGTCGGTATGCGGCTTCCTCGCTCGAGGGTTGAGATATCCTCGGCTCGCATGCCGCTCGCGTGCGCGACTGCGTCTACAGAACGACCGTGGCCCAAGCGAGCCTTCTTCACGATATCACAGAAGTCGTCTTCGAGTTTCATGCAGTAGCACTCGGCTTCAGCCGTCAGCGTCGGAAATATCCATAATCTTGCGTTGTCTTCCACACTCCAATAATTTCCCAGTGGAAAGGCATAGGTGCGGAGGTTCTCGCCATTGAAGGACAAACTATGAAAGGCAAACTCGCTGTCGCGTTGCGACGCTTCATCGCAGCCTTAGTGGAGCACGCGACCAACAGCACGATGCCGGTAGCGGTTACACGTCAATGCATTATGGCGAAACTCGGAGTGCCATGTCTGCCATCCGAGACCCGCCTCACCCCTCCGGGTCCAGCTTAATTTCCTTCACCTCGCCGAAACCGGCCAAGACGCGAGCCGTATCAGACGGTCCGACGGCGAGAATTTTCAACCGTTCGGGATGGAGCTGATCACGTGCCACGCGTAGCAAATCTTCCTTGGTCAGCGTCATCACCTTATCGCGGAGCTGCTGGAGGAAATCTTTCGGCAACCCATCGTATTCCAACTGGAGCCGGCGGTTCACGATGCTGGCCGGGCTCGCGAAGGAAAAAATAAAGGAATTCACGAAGGCTTCCTTCGCCTCCTCCAATTCCGCATCGGTTACCGGCTGTTCGCGCAGGCGCTCGAGATTCGCAACCAGCGTCGCAATTACTTGTTGCGTCGAGGCCGTCTTCGTTTCGGTCCGCATACCCCACACGCCGCGCTCGTAGATGCCGCCACGCAGGACACTGCTGATGGAATAGGCCAAGCCCTGCTTCGTCCGCACATCCTGAAAGAGACGGCTACGGAACGAGCCGCCTCCGAGGATGTCATTCACCAGGACCAAGGCCGGATAATCGGGATCGGTTTCTTTCAAAGACAAATGGCCAGCGCGGAGATGAGTTTGTGAAATCGGTTTCCCCACGAACCGAACCTGGCGGCTGTCCGCGGGTTCAATCGCAGGCGTAGTCATGCGTGGCGTTTGCCCGGGAGGCCAGTCGTCAAACAATTCATGTAATGTCTTCAAGACCGAGGATTTGTCGAAGTCCCCCGTAATGCCCAGGAGTATCCCATTCGGATGGAAGGTTGCGGCATGGAAGCCGATGAGATCTTCTCGCGTGACGCGCGCAATGGACTCCATGGACGTTTCGCGTGCAAAGGGGTGAGAGGGGCCGTACAGCAGTTTGGCAAATTCGCGTGAGGCGACAGATTGGGGCTGGTCGTTGCGCCGGCGAATAGCCTCACGTGCTTGGAGCTTCGCCAGTTCGACCCGAGCCGGATCGAACCTGGGCCGACGGAGGACATCCGCCAAAAGAGCGAGTCCATGATCGAAATCTTTTTTGAGCACGTCGAGCATCGCGACGCCGGATTCCACCCCGATCGAGACCGACAGTACCATCGCCAGACGCTCCAGCTCCTGATCGAAGTCCGGAGCGGACGTTCGTTGAGTACCTCCCGTTCGCATCGTGTGACCGGTGAGGGACGCGAGTCCGATCTTATCCGGAGGGTCCATCCACCCGCCGGTCCGAATCGTGGCGGACACGGTCACCAGTGGGAGCTCGTGATCTTCTAATAAGTACACTACCATGCCATTGTCGAGGACGAGGCGTTCCGGCTCTGGAGGATTGAGAGTCACCGGCGGGAATTTCATCTGACGGGGGTCCGCCTGACCGGCCGGCTGGGGCTCTAGCGCCGCTGCAGAACGGCAATCGCTTACGGCCACGAGTGGAGCGATGAGGAAGAGATAGACGAGGAGCCATGCTCCCTGGTGACGAAGGATGGACATATTACATGAGTTCATGGTGTCCTCGGATTCGTTGGCGCAGATGAGGTGTGCCGCAGACTTGCAGGCTTCTTGCTGCCGGCCATCGGCTTGACCAACATTGCCATAGTCCGATTGCTGCGCGTCAGATACTGAGCCGCCACACGTTGAATGTCGGCGGGCGTCACGGCGGCAATGCGTTCCCGGGCGGTGAGGACGTATCGCCAATCTTTTGCCACCGTTTGAAAATACGCGAGCTGCGACGCGAGCCCGCTGTTCGACCGCAGCGATCGCAACAGTTCGGCATCGAGATTGTTCAAAACTTTTTCGAGTTCGGCTGCCTCCACGGGCTCGGCCTTGAGGCGTTCCAGCTCCTCCGTGATCGCCTCTTCAATTTCCCCGGTCGTATGAGGCGCGAGCGGGACGGCACTCATCACGAACAGATTCGGCGCGAGCGCACCCGGAAAACTCGTTTGCGTGTCCACCGCGGTGACCAGTCGTTTTTCACGGACCAATCGCTGATACAGGCGTGACGTTTGGCCTTCGGAGAGGATGGAATCCATCACATCAAACAC
>JAICXS010000477.1 GCA_025934615.1 Nitrospiraceae bacterium | reverse complement strand
GTGCTCGGCGGCACGACGGCTGTAGCTGTTACGCTCAGTTGGACAATCCCTGCGATCTTCTTTGGCGCGGCCACACTCTTTACCGGTTGGTTTTTTCGGAACCCCCGGCGTGAGAGCCCATGTGATAAGGGGGCTGTTGTCGCGCCCGGCGACGGAAAGATTATCGCCATTGAAGAAGATTATGAGCCGCGATTTCTCAAAGCACAGGCGACACGTATCAGTATTTTTCTCAATATCTTCGATGTGCACGTCAATCGGATTCCTTGCGAAGGCACGGTGGTGGACATTCTCTATCAGCCGGGCCGGTTTGTGGCCGCCAACCAACCGGCCGCCACATTGAGTAATGAGCAGAATGCACTGATGATTCGTGCGGCGAACGGGGCACAGGTCCTCTGCGTTCAAGTGGCCGGGTTGATCGCTCGCCGTATCGTGTGCTGGGTATCCGCTGGTGAGAAGGTGATGTGCGGTGAGCGATTCGGACTGATTCGATTCGGTTCCCGGGTTGATCTCTTTCTTCCAAAAGGCAGCTCATTGCGTGTTCGAGTAGGCTATCGGGTACGAGGCGGCAAAGATCTGCTCGCACTGCTGCCCATCGGGGAGGCTTCATGCGCGGAACGATCATGAAACGAACAAAGGCCTTTATGAAAAATGATGGGAAGCGGACGCGTGGCGTCTATCTCATCCCCAATTTGCTGACGACAGGCAATCTGTTCAGCGGTCTCTTCTCCATCCTTGCCGTGTTCAATGCTAATTATATGGCCGCGGCGATTGCCATTCTTGTGGCGGTAGTGTTTGACATGCTGGACGGAAAGTCTGCGCGCTGGACGAACACGACGAGTCAATTCGGTGTCGAATATGATTCGTTGGCGGATATGGTGTCCTTTGGCGTGGCCCCCGGCCTGCTCATCTATTCATGGGCCCTCAGTGCGCACGGCATGATGGGATCTGCCGTGATGTTTGCGTTTGTTGCCTGCGGGGCGTTGCGATTGGCTCGCTACAACGTCATGTCCGGCATATCGGAAAGCAAATACTTTACCGGCTTGCCTATTCCGGCCGCCGCCAGTGTCATTGCGACGGTCGTGGTGTTCGATCATTATATTGTCCGCATGGGCGCCGAAGTGAAGCCGATGCTGATTCTCATTATGACGCTCACGCTTGCGTTTTTGATGGTCAGCACGGTGAAATACCGAAGCTTTAAGGATTTGAAATTCAGCGACGGGCATCACTTTAACTATTTGGTGTGGGCCATCTTGGTGCTTATGTTGGTGATTGCCTGGCCGCAGGTCATGTTGTTTGTAGTCTTTGCCGGCTACGCCGTTTCAGGTATGATTGAAAAGGGAGTGATGCTGCTCACCAAGGCCTTCGGCAGGCGGGGGTCCGGTGAGCAGCCTGTCGTGCAATCGAAAGACTAGCAAGGGCGTTGACGAGGAGTAGTAAGCAGTCAAGACGGAACCAAGAGAGCTGGTGGTCCATTCACAGAGTGGACAGGTGCAAACCAGCCCGTCGGCCGCTGAACTCGCCTCTGAGCCGGGCTCGTGAAATAAGGAGAGTACTGAGCCCCGCCTGACCCACGTGAAGGGTTACGAATGAAGGGTGATCGGTTTCGTATCGAATCGATCGCTGAATCGGGGTGGTACCACGGAGTGCGAAAGCCTTCGTCCCTGGTCTAGGGCGAGGGCTTTTTTATTTTGGGCCGGCTGCTGAAAACGGCCTCCCACTTCGTTCTCGGTTCGTAAACACCCTCAACGTAGCGCAGAAGCTACGCTGTGGTGTTTTCTTCACCTTCGGCCTCGTTGGCGTCTCGTTGAGCAGCCCACTGGACGCTGTGCCATCTTGAAGAGAGGAGTAAGGTTATGACACGCATGATTCGGATTTTCGATACGACTTTGCGGGATGGGGAGCAGTCTCCGGGCGCGAGCATGAATGTGGAAGAAAAAATCATGATCGCCAAGCAGCTTGCACGGCTGAATGTCGACATCATCGAGGCGGGATTCGCCTATAGCTCACCCGGGGATTTTGAAGCGGTTCGGAGGATTGCCAATGAAGTCGAAGGACCGATGATTTGCAGCCTCGCCCGTGCCAGGCCGGAAGATATCGATCGCGCCTGGGACGCATTGAAGGGGGCGCCGAAGGTCCGTATTCATACGTTTCTCTCAACCTCTGACATCCATCTCAAGCATCAATTTCGCATGACTCGCGAAGAGGCGTTGAAGCGGGCCGTCGACATGGTGCAGCGTGCGCGCGGTTGTGTGGACGATGTGGAGTTTTCCCCCATGGATGCGAGCCGGTCCGATCCAAGTTATCTGTGTGACGTTGTCGAAGCGGTCATTGAGGCCGGCGCCTCCACCGTGAATATTCCGGATACGGTCGGATATACGACTCCTTCAGAATTCGGAGGTCTGATACGGACGATTCGTGAGCGTGTAAAGAACATCGATCGCGCCATCATTTCCGTGCATTGCCACAACGATCTGGGACTGGCCGTGGCCAATGCCTTGGCG
>JAICXS010000196.1 GCA_025934615.1 Nitrospiraceae bacterium | reverse complement strand
TTCCTATTAGAGGTTGAGATACAAAATTGAGTCAGTAGGACTAAGTTTTTGGAAAATACAAAGTGCGCCCGTAGCTCAGTTGGATAGAGCAACAGCCTTCTAAGCTGTGGGTCGTGCGTTCGATTCGCACCGGGCGCACCAGTAGAAAAGTTGATCGCTGCTTGAGGTGACTGTAGATGAGCACAGATGAGCCGAGGGCCGACTCTACGTCCGATACGTTCAGCATTCAAGAACTGGTAGATGCGAGTCCGGCCACAATTTCACTTATCGATACGCAGCAATGGCAAGTGCGGTTTCAGAACTGCTCAAGTCGCGCCATGTTCGGAGAGGTCGTGGGCGGGCAATGTCATGAGAAGTTTGTTCAATCCGCACATCCATGTACGTTTTGTCGAGCCACCGAGGCGTTGGAAACCGGGAAGACGACCAGTTCTGAAGTGGCTCTTCCTGACGGACGATGGATCTTAATTCAATGGGCTCCTATTCGAAGCGGCCAAACCTTCTTGGCGGTCGAGTCCATTATCGACGTGACAGAGAGCAAGCGTAGAGAAGAGGAAGCGCGCAGGCTGAAAGACCTGTTCGAGCACCAAGCCACGATCGATCCGTTGACGGAGTTGTTGAACCGTAGAGGATGGACCGAGCTTGCCGAACGCGTGTGGTGGCGGGCCATTCAAAACCATGAGGTCATAGAAGTCTTGCTGTTGGATATCGACCATTTTAAGCAGGTGAACGATCGCTATGGACATTCGGTAGGGGATCAGGTGCTCCGACATGTGGCCGGGGTGTTGCGCCATCAAACCCGTCCAGGCGACTTGCTGGGGCGATGGGGCGGTGAAGAGTTTATCTTGCTATTGCATCCCCCCGTTATCGATGTGCAGATCATCGGTGAGCGTATTCGACAGGCGGTCAGCCACGCGCCGATCTCGATCGAGGGAGTACCGTCCCCGGTCGATATCACGATCAGCATTGGCGGGACGACGTTCGATCCCAACGCGAACGAACCCGGCGGATTGGATATTGCCCTGATTGGTGCAGACCGAAATCTCTATAAAGCTAAGAAAGAGGGGCGCAATCGAGTGTGCATCTAAAGTAGGGGGCAAGGCAAGTGATGGGCTATAGACGCAGCCCGGGGAAGACTTGGTGGCCATCCATTTGTTTTGGCAACACGCGTTGAGAGTTTCCTGCCGTTCTGTTTTCTTCAACTTGATCGAACAGACATTGATGAGGGTTTTTCTCCGGCCGCCAGCGTAAGAATTTTGTGCCGTGCCGGAAGCGCCCTTGTGAAAAATAGTCATACTGTACTTCGCATACCAGCACTGGATCGACCCGCTCCCATTCATCGCTCTGTCTTTGAGACCAACGGTTCGGCCCACCGGGAGCTTTCCCGCTAAAGCCAGCGCCGCCTTTCAACGGTTCGACGGCTTTTTTCAGTCGAGCACGGTCTTCCTTGTTAAAGGAAGATGTAAAGCCGACGAAATGCAACAACCCGGCCGTATCATAAAGGCCTAAGAGAAGCGAGCCGACCGTTTTTGCCGATGCAGGACCGGCTTTGTCGCTCTTTGCGGGAGTCGAGCTGTACCGAAAGCCGCCGACGACGCAATCGGCCGTCTTCATATATTTGACCTTCAGCATCGCATGGCGATCGCCCGCATGGTAAGGCTCGTGGATCTTTTTGGCCATGATGCCGTCAAGTCCATATGCGCCGAGATCCGTAAACCATCGCGACGCGATGGTCCGATTCCTGCTGACCGGCGAGAGCTGAATCAGTTGATTGTCCGGGAAGGAAGAAAAGAACCGTTCAAGACCTGTACGCCGCTCGGTGAGCGGGCGGATCATGAGGGACGGGTCTTTGGAACCATCATAATACAGAAGATCAAACGCGATAAATGTGGCCGGTGTCTCGTTCGCCAGCTTGGTTACCCGTGAGGCTGCAGGGTGGATTCTAAGGAGCAAATCGTCGAACGAGAGCCGGCCATTTTGAGCCACGACTATTTCCCCATCTAAGACGAATGTGCGAGACGGCAGCGAGGCGAAGGCCTGCACTAATTCTGGGAAATACCGAGTGAGCGGCTGACCGGATTTAGATTGCAGGACGACCGTTGTGCCTTTTCGAAACACCAGGCAGCGGAACCCATCCCACTTCGGTTCAAATTGCCACTCATCGCCGTCAGGAAGTTGGTCCACCCTCGTGGCTTCCATCGGGGGCAAGGGAATCGGCACCGGCAGCGATAAGTCGGGGAACGTGTCTGCGTTCAATGTTCTGGCAGTACTGACTGGCGAGCGCCGAGCGGTCGGCATCAGATCTCCGACGCCATGGCGAGGGCATACAGATTGAAGCGGTGTGTGCCAAGCAGTGCTTTCCAGAGATCGCCGGTCTTCGCAAGTATCTGCGGCACATTGTCTATTCGGTAATCCGTCAACTGGATGCCTTTTTCAAGATCGTTCCAGGTGACGGGCATCGATACAGTGGCCAACGGCTTCGGTCGAACGGAATAGATGGAGGCTAACGTCCGTCCCCAGGCATTTTGATTGTAATCGACCAATACACGCCCGTACGGTCTGTTTGCAATGCGATATTCGGCAGTCACGAGCTTCGGATAGCGCGCTTCCAGCGCCTGCGCAACATCTTTCGCGACCGTCCAGACCTCTTTTTGGACCGGTTCGCGAACGATCGGGACATAAACATGCAGTCCCTTGGATCCAGTGGTCTTCAGAAAGGTAGGCATGCGGAGTTCGTCGAGGAGGTCCCGTAATCTTATGGCGACATCGCAGACCCGTTGAAAGTCGGCACCAGGCCCGGGATCGAGATCGAAGTGAAGAAAGTCGGGCCGATCGTAATCGTCGCAGCGGCCATACCATGGATTCAAATCAATGCATCCGAGATTGATCACCCACAGGAGCGCCGCCAAATCTTGAACCAGGACAAAATCAATGATGTTCCCGCGCTTGTGCGGGATTGAGCAGATCTTGACCCAATCCGGTCGCGGGGTGGGCGCGCGTTTCATAAAAAAGAACGCTTCGTCAGCGCCATTCGGATAGCGCTTCATAACCATGGGCCGGTCCTTAAGATGCGGAAGAAGATATTTTGAGACATTCACATAGTACTGAAGCAAATCCCGTTTCGTGATCTTGTGGTGAGGCCAGAACATCTTGCGCAAGTTCGTTAAGCGGATCTCTTGTCCATCGACCGCAAGGGTCGCCTCATCCTGTTCAGTGGGAATCGACAAGTGTCTTCGCATAGAAGTGAGCCGACAGTAGAGATTTAATAGACATTGTACTGTGGGCCCTCATGGAGCGGCAGTCGGCAAGCGGATTGCTTTTGCTTTCCCTCACCCCTACAATGTGCCACCGAAACCATGCCACGCCGCACCGTTACGACCGCTACCTCTCCTACTCGCGCCAAAAGCCGTTCTTCTCGTCCTCTCAAACCTCTTGTGACGATTGAGGCAGGCGCAAAGCGCCGTTTTCAGATGCGGCTGCTCAAGTGGTATCGGCACTATGGCCGCGACCTTCCCTGGCGCAAGACTTCCGACCCATACAGAATCTTGGTGTCCGAGGTCATGCTGCAGCAGACGCAGGTGGATCGTGTCATTCCAAAATATCATGAGTTTCTCGAGCGCTACCCGAGCTTTCATCATCTCGCGCAAGCGCCGTCCGACGACGTCAAAAAAACCTGGTATCCCCTGGGATACAACATCCGCCCGCTGCGTCTGCACAGCATTGCGTGCGAGACGGTGGCCCGATATGGTGGAACCCTACCGAAGGAATCGGAAGAGCTGCTGTCTTTCAAGGGTATTGGCCGATATACCGCAGGAGCCATTCGTTCGTTTGCCTTCAACGAGGATGCGCCGATTCTCGATACCAACGTGATGCGAGTGTTGCATCGAGTCTTTATGGGAACCGGTGATCCGAAAGCGCAAAAGAATGCCTTATGGCAACTTTCGGAGGCCTTGATCCCCAAGGGCAAAGGGTATGATTTCAACCAAGCGTTAATGGATTTTGGCTCGATGGTTTGCAATGCGCGTGATCCCTATTGCCTGCTTTGTCCGATGAAGACCTTCTGCAAAACCTATCCGTTTGAGCCGAAACGATGAGGAGTTGTCATTGGCTCTCAGGTCCTTGTTATTGTCAATTCTTGGTTTTTGACTTGAACTTCAACTAAGAATTGTAAAACTGAGATTGGCATGGTGGAAAAAACCATCATTCAAGTGGCGGCCGGGTTGATCAAAAAGGACCATCGATATTTAATCACCAAACGACCGGCCGGGGTTCATCTAGGAGGGTTCTGGGAATTTCCGGGAGGCAAGCGAGAAACGGGAGAGTCGCTGGAAGAATGTTTGCGGCGCGAGTTGAAGGAAGAGGTCGGCATCGACATCACGCCCGGCCCCCCCTTTCATACCGTCAGACATGAGTATCCCGAGAAGGTGATCGAGTTGCATTTCTTCTGCTGCACACTACAAAGTGGTGCGCCGCAAACGTTAGGATGCCAAGAATGGAAATGGGTTGCGCCCAAAGATTTGCCCAACTATGAATTCCCTCCGGCCGACCAGCCGATTCTCGACATGCTGCAGCACGAGCCGCTATGAATAGGTGTGGTCTTTTTTAGAGGAGCTTTAAAATGTTGAACAGTGGACGGCTAGCAGGATGCTCAAAAAGACTTCTGACGAGGCAGCAGGCGACTCAAGCGTTGGAGGACGCGTACCCTCCGGGGTACGTTGAGGACGCTTATGAGACGAGAACGATGCTCGGGAAGATGCGCGTCTCGGCGCGTTTGGGACGGGTGGGTGAAATAGAGCGCTTTTTCAGCATCCTGCGATGAAAGTTGTGCTCGACATCGAAACCGTTCAATCTCCCCGCGAAGAATGGGCGCGCATCGCAGGCTGCCTCCCACTCGTCGATCCGTTATGTCTTGAGAATGCAGAGGATCTATTTACCGCTTCCGAGGCCGAAGAGCGGCGCAAGAGCGAGGATGAGTTATACGAAAAATCGTCGTTCGACGGCACGTTCAGCCGCATCGTCTGTATCGGGCTGATCATCTTATCGGATAACTTAGAACCTCATGGAGCGGTCTCATGGTATGGCGCCGAT
>JAICXS010000265.1 GCA_025934615.1 Nitrospiraceae bacterium | reverse complement strand
GGGCAGGGCGGCAACGCCATGGGGGTCCCCGTTCCGGGATCTGTATCGGATATGGAAAAGACTGAAAAAGAACCGGACGTGTCGAAAATTAAATCTTCAAAAACCATCCCACAGCTTCCTTACTCTGTAGAAGGCGAGATACTAAAAATTGATGGTGAAACGTATCGGATTGGCGGAAAGTCGGGAGACGAAGTCAGTTTAGTGGTGAATAAAGACACGAACCTGGATTGCGCGGCTGCTTCACAACGAAGCGATTCACGGGGCTCGTCAGAGGGAATTAGTAGCGATCGCATGCAGGCAAAGGATCAAGCTCCCAAAGCCAGCGAGCAACAACTCGCTCAAGGGCAGCGGCAAGATGAAACGGCACGCGGTTCGGGGTTTCGCATCGGGACGTGTAACTTCCAGACAGGGGATCGCGTGAAGGCCGAAATCGATGACAACGGCCGAGCGACGACGCTGAAATATTTAGCGTCTGGGTCCTCGTCAGGCATGAGCAATTCGGACATGCCAACAGGACAAAGCCGCTAAAGACAAGACCTGCCTGGGCCTCAATTGTGAAGAAGAGGGCGCGACCGCCTTCGTCGCGCCCTTGCCTATCCGGCTATTCAAAAAGTGCCGAAAGTGCTTCCGTTACATCTCCATTGCAGGACCACATACGCCAAAACATCTAGGCCTTCTCACGCTCTTGCAGGATTATGAGCCGGTGATAGTATGCGTCTACTTCTTAGCTCACCGACAAGAGAAGGGCCTTTTTGCTGACGCGAAATCTTACATGTCTATGGTGCAGCCAGCTTCTTTCTCAAATTGCCGACGGGATCACTAAACTCGCACTTCTGTGGTTTGTCTATTCCGTCACCGGTTCTGCGTTGCAAACGACGGCCGTGGCGATTCTGCAAACTGTCTCCTCGGTCGTATGCACGCCGCTGATCGGCCTTCTCGTGGATCGGCTACCGAAGAAGCCCATTCTCGTCATCACAGATTTATTGCGAGGGATCATTCTTGGTATCGTGCCGTGGCTCCTTCCTCTCGACGGGCTGACCGTCGATGTCGTCTACCTTTTAGTTTTCCTGTATGGCGTCGCTTCGGCCGTCTTCACGCCGGCCTTGTCGGCCTCTATTCCGCATCTTGTCTCGGCACAGCATTTCACCGCAGGCAACGCCTTGCTGCAAAGCACCACCAGCATCGGGATCATTCTTGGTCCGATCATGAGCGGCATCGGCATTGCGGCACTCGGTCCGAAAGATGTGCTGTCGCTGAATACGCTGACATACCTGGCATCTGTGGCCCTATTGCTTCCCATGAGATTTAGCGCTCTCAACAGCAAAGAAGAATGCGCCAAGCAAAGCCTGCCGATTGCCATGCTGGATGCCTTTCGGTTCACCTTTCATGCATCACCTGCTTTGGCACGTTTGATCATCATCGCCTCGCTCTATACGTTCGGCTCTGCGGCCCTCACCACCTTGTTGCCGGTCTATGGAAAAAGTTTGTTCCATTTCGGTCCTGTCGAGGTTGGCTATTTTTGGTCTTCACTCGGTGTCGGGTTCCTCATCGTTTCCCTAGCCCTGCTTCCCGTATCCCGATGGCCTCTCCGTGCTCGGTTGTACCTTGTGACCGCCTCCAGTTGTATAGCCGGCGCGGCGCTCATTCTGCTCCTTGAGACTACGACGCCGATCGCCGCCTTTACGCTGATGGCGGTCGTCGGCGCCGGGCTCGGGACACTCACACCCGTGGCGTGGGGCATATTGCAAGAACTGTCGCCGTTGTCGATGTTAGGGCGAGTCATGGGTTTCTATACCGCCATGGCTATGATGACCTCGTTGCTCGGGATCTGGTTCTTCGGATGGGTGACCCAATCAGTCGGCGAAGCCGTCGGCCTATTGGGCATTGGACTCGTATTACTGCTTGTGGCGGGAACGAGTCTCGCCTTTACGAAGCGTATGTGCCACGTGAAGAGCCGGGAATTGATCCACATACCGCTCTCAATGGCCGTGCACGAACATCCGCATACCGAGGCGCGATTGGGAAGCACGCGCGTAGCAACCCTCATGTAACCTTAGATTGAGATAATTGTACGGTCGGCGTTTCCCTTGACGACCGTTGGTTCTTGATGTGCAGGCGAGTGGTTCGCGCCGGAATTTATTGCTGTCAGTTGACGAGGAGACACTGTCATGGAAACTGTCCTCAGTTTCGCCTGTTTCTTATGTGCGGGGGCGCTGCTGTTGTGGGCCGTCTTTCGGGGACGTCACGCGCCTCCTCAAGGAAGGCACGTGTTGGTCGCCTCACACATGCGATCGCTTGAGTTGAAATAAACGAGGCGGCGGCACGCTTCTCCCCGGGTACGACCTTCTCACTGCGGTATGGCTTCCAAGAAGGGAGGTCCAATGCAATGTCCGATACCGGTTGAGGGATGTGAATGCGGCGCGGACGCCAAGACCCAGAGCGCCCGGGTCTCGGAACGGGATGAGATGGTAACCGTCCATTTTAACTGCGCGCACGGACACCGGTTTCACATCGGTCCGCATGAACGATGGCAAATGTGCCGTTGCGAAGCGGCGGAGAAGAGCAGGGACATGGGTTGTTTGAGTGGGCTCGACATGGGAGCTGATGTCTTACTCGCAACATTAGCCGTACACAAGGGCATTTAAGTCATCATGCCGGAGAAGATGCCCGATAGATGAAGTCGCACGCTTCGTTGTAGTGGAGCGACTCATTCACATGCCATGGCGCTCCGAGAGGTTCTTTTAACCGCTCCGTAGACTCTACTATACGAACATATTCTGGTAGATGTTTTCACCGATTGATCTTCGTGCGAAATAGGACGACAATTCATCGGCCTCTTTACTTACAAGGCGAACGCTCATTCGGCGATCGAAGCGCGCGGGTTGGCTGATAGCCCATCTTCTAAAGGGCACTGAGGAGGAGGTCACGTGGGATGTCAAACTACTACGAATGTGCCTGATGTGTCCGCTCTTCCGACACGTCAGATTTTGCTCGTCGATGATGATCCGGCGTTATTGGATGTCCTGCCGAGGACGATCGAGCTGCGCATTGCGCAAGTGACCGTCACAGCCTGCGACTCTGCCGAAGTAGCCTTGGATCATATCCGATCGGGTCATTACGATCTCGTCATTACCGATCTGAATATGCCGAGGATCAATGGACTGGCGCTTATCCGCCGTATCAAACCTTTATTTCCAGAGATGGCGATCTTGGTGATTACCGGGCATGGGGACGATGAAGCGGAGCATCAAGCGATGCAAGCCGGAGCGGACGGCTTTATCCGGAAGCCGTTTGACCGTATCAGCCTCACCGCTGCTATCGAACGTCTGCTTGAAAATCCTTAGACGGAGTCTGATTCGTAGCTGCTCTCGATTGAGAGAGTCATAGCGACTAGCGAGACAAGGGGCCAGCCAGCCGTCGTGTGGGATTATACTGTGCACGGTAGGCAGTCCACTCCTGGTTCAATTCTTCCTCCAGCTCAGCCACATGTTCGGAAACGGTTTTAACCTGTCGAGTGGCCTCCTCGAGATCGATCTGATAGTTCGCACGTTCTTTGGGAGACAAACCAGGATGGCGCAGTGTGGTCTGAAGCTCCTGAACTCGTGCGATTGCCTCTTGGCGCTTTTGATACGCCAGCACGACACGTGCATTCAATCGATCGAGGTCTTCACGGGCGCGGGCTTTGGCCAGCGCGGCAGGTGAGACGGGTGAGGGCGTGCTACATCCCGCGCCAAGGAGTATGACGCAAAGCATAAGAAGGCAAGAAAGTCGCATGTTCATTAATTGTGACACTGTGAGACGACTTGCGGCAAGGAAGGGAACCACGTAGAGAACGATCGAATATTCACTAGATCCATTTATTAGCCCCACAATACCCTATCCGAATGACCCATTCGCCTCTTAGGCAGTTGAAAGCGGCATGCTAGCCTCAAGCCGAGAGGTACTGAGTGAGGCGATCGACCTCGGCAGCACTGACCCATCAAAAGCGGCTAGCCTGCCATCTGCGCCTCGTAGTCGAACTGCCGCCTAAGCAGAACGTAGATGCCGCTCGAGGCATCATGAATGGACTGATAATGAGCAGCCTGTTTTGGCTCATCGCCTTGATCCTGCTCACTGTGTAAGCTGGAGCGGGATCATGCGAGGGCCGGCATAGTCCCTCGTCATAATAGCCCATCACAATTATACAGGCGCCCGTACAAAGTATGAGTCTTCATTTCGACGACCCGAGTCAGCGGAGCCGCGATGTGAGGGGTTAATTCAGCAGAGCTGACACAGAGCAGCAGAGCGGCGATCTGTGGACGTACGATAAGGT
>JAICXS010000533.1 GCA_025934615.1 Nitrospiraceae bacterium | reverse complement strand
TGCATTCCGTCGCGTATTTTGATGTGACGGGCTGCCCACGTCGTGACCGTACCGCTATCGCAGGCGATCACCGCATCGTCGGTCAGGAACTGGTTGAGCTGATGCGGAACGACCTGCGGCTTCATCGGGAGGTCTGTCCGACCCCCGCGTTCGTCCATCAGCGCGTTCCACTGTTTCGTCCGCGCTTGAATGCTCTCAAGAAACCCGCGTTTCTTTTTGCGCTCGATCATGGGCAGCAGAGCTTGCAACACGTCCTTGCTCCGTCCGACCAAGCCGACTTCCACCGGGTACCGCAAACCGATTCGATTGGGATTGATATCGATCTGAACGCCGCGTGCCTGCCCGGGAGTGGGATAAAATTGATAATAGGGAAAGCTACTGCCGACAATCACCAGCGTGTCGCATTCATCCACGGCATCCGACGAAGGCGCCGTGCCCAGTAACCCATGACTCCCCGTCGTATAGGGATGGTCGTCCGGGATGACCGCCTTGCCTAAGAGGGCTTTGATGATCGGCGCGCCGGCTTTGTCTGCGAACTCGATCACTTCGTCGCGAGCGCCCAACGCCCCTTGGCCCACGAGCATGGCGACCTTGGAGCCGGCATTGATGATCTCCGCGGCCTTTTCAAGTCGGGACCGAGGCGGCAACGGATAGATCTCGCTCGCGATGTCGCCGCTATGCTGGGCGATATTCATCGCGGAGCGATGGCCGTCTTCCGTCCAGTCTTGGATATCCTTCGGAATGGTGATGTGCGCGACCGTCCGGTGATTCACGGCCGCCTTGACCGCTTCGTCCACCACATTGTACAGATGCGCCGGCCCCATCACCCGTTGATTGAACGCGGCCACGTCGGTATACACCTTGTCCAAATCGAGATCCTGTTGGAAGCGCGTGCCGATCAAGTCATGAAAGGTATGGCCGGTAATTGCCAGCACGGGCTGACCGTCATACTTGGCGTCGTACAAGCCGTTCAACAAATGAAGTCCGCCCGGGCCGGATGTCGCCAGGCAGACGCCGAGTCGGCCCGTAAACTTCGCATACCCACAGGCGGCAAAGGCCGCGGTCTCTTCGTGTCGGACCTGAATGAATCTGATGCGGTCTTGGTGTGTCCGAAGACCCTCGAAGAGCCCGTTCACTCCATCGCCCGGGTAGCCGAAGATCGTCTCGACGCCCCACCCGATCAACCGCTCCATCAGCATGTCGGCAACAGTTTTTGACTTGGCCATACTGACTCCGCTCTTCGAGAGATTTCCTACTGTGACACGGTGCCCGATAAACTGCCGTCAGTGCCGAGGGTGAATGGTGTCAAAGATTGCGCTTTCTTGAATCAGCGACGCCGTTACAGACCGGCCATTAAGGCATTACAACAAGGCGCATGAGTGCGGGATGACGAGGAAGGGCCGGCATTGTTCAGGACGGAGCGGAGAATGTGTAGCCGGGTTGGCGACGTTGAGATTACCGAAAACCTTTCTCCTGTTCGCTGCTCCACCGATGTTTCATATGAATAGGTTAGCGTATGGTGATCGACAAGGAATGAGATGATTCGTGAGCGGTCACAGCGCGTCCTCGCCATTCCCTGAGACGACTATGGATGACCGGGAGACCCATCGTTCACTGATGGCGGCGTTAATCGCCAACGGCGCGATTGCCGCCATCAAATTTGTAGTGGCGTTCGGTTCGGGAAGTTCCGCCATGCTGGCAGAGGCCATCCATTCCCTCGTCGATATGGGCAATGAAGCTTTGCTCTTCATTGGGCTTCGGAGGAGTCGGCAGCCGCCTGACCGCCTGCATCCGTTCGGATATGGCAAGGAATTATATTTCTGGACGTTCATCGTGGCCATTCTGCTGTTTGCGCTGGGGGCTGGGGTGTCATGGTACGAGGGAATACGAAAGCTGCGCCAGGGCGAAGCGC
>JAICXS010000322.1 GCA_025934615.1 Nitrospiraceae bacterium | reverse complement strand
CTACTGCTGCTTTCTTGGGTCATCGTCATCGTCCTCGTCACGACGCTGCCCTGGCATACCATCCATCCGGCTCAGCAATGGTGGCGAATAGATTGGTCCCCGATCCCTAGCGGCGCGCTGGGACCGCGCGTCCTATTCGATGTGGCTCTGAATGTCGTCCTCTATCTGCCCTTCGGCTATCTCGTCCGGCAATGGGTTGAGCAAAAAAGTGGGCGCATGATGTTTGTCTATGTCATCGGTATGGGAGCAGGACTCTCGTGCTGCACCGAGTTCGTTCAGATCTTCAACCCTGTGAGGTTTCCCGCAATGGCAGACGTCATTATCAATGTGACGGGAGCGCTGTTGGGCGCCTGCGCTGTCGTGCCGAAGGATTACCTGCAACCGTCTTTCCTTTTGGTCGATACCATCTGTGAGTCGTATGACAATCACCATCCCCAATAGTGTAAGCCCAGCATTCTACGGGTAAGAATCAGCACATCTCCACTTTCCCGAGCGCATCGCAATCTGCTTCTGGCTGCCAAGTTGACGGGAGGCTGCCGCGATATATACTTACATCGCTAGTTATGCGTTATTTTTAGGAGGTACCGTATGTCACCCTGTTGCATATATGGTTGCATGGCTTCGACGGGAGTTACGCAGGATAAGACGACAGGCGGGTTTTATTGTGCCAAGCACTCTGCGAAGCAGACCAATAAGATCTCCACTCATCGCCCGCCCAGTACAAAATCGAAGTAGTTCAGCACGTACTTCGCGCGACCTCCCGGACTCACCTATTGATCAATCGACCACTTAGCAATAAACAAACATGGGCAACGGAAGCGGACGTAGGACTCACAGTCTCTGAACCTCATTACAGAAAGGTAGGGAGGGGGGAAAAGCTTAAGGCGGCAAGGAAGCGTCCAGATGTGTACGTAGAGCGGCTAATAACACATTCCGACACTGCCACTATCGCACTTTTTGTAAGAGCCAGCGCAAGAAGAGGATGGTGCCGAAGGGGGGACTTGAACCCCCACGGGTTACCCCATACGCCCCTCAAACGTACGTGTCTGCCATTCCACCACTTCGGCGTGCGCGCATTATAGAAAGGCGGCGAAACGCTTGTCAATGAACGTCCCTTCCGTTAAAATCACACTCGTGCGAGATGATTCTTTCCATTGCGGTTGAGTACCACCGCCTTCCGTTCATCCTCGAGGTTCCATGGGTTTTTCAGTACCGGACGCCATTGCGCCCAGGCCGTGCCGACGTGTGGGCGCGTTTTTTGACGTCGATAATACGCTCATCCCCGGCGTGGCGATCGAAGTGAAATTTTTTCGTTTTCTCTTCCAACGCCGGTTAGTAGGCCTTCGTGAAGGGATGCAGAGCGTATGGCATCTTCTTCGTCACATGCCGCCAATCTCGCTGCACCCACTCCGTGAGCGAAAGCTCTATCTGACTGGCAAGCATCCGGCCGCCATCGAGCCGCTGGCCGAGGTATTCGTCCGCTCTCAGATCGTTCCACGAATTTCTCCGGATGGTTTGACGGTCTTGCGGTCACACCAACAGGCCGGACATCATGTGGCGTTGATTACGGGATCATTGGACTTCTTGATTGCGCCGCTGGCATCGATGTTAAACGTTTCCACCGTATTGGCCGCTACGCCTGTGCGTTTGGCCACTGGATACACGGGGCATTTGATTCCTCCCCTTCCATACGGCGAAGGCAAACGCATTCTGATCGAATCCCTTACGGCGCAAGAAAATATGGATTTGCGAGACTGCTATGCCTATGGAGATAGCCCCGGCGATGTCGCCGTGTTGCAATCCGTTGGTCATCCGCAGGTCGTCAACCCCATTCGGGGTATGGGGCGCATTGCGAGGCGGCATGGGTGGCCAATTGTGAAATGGACGTAGTAGGTTAGTGAACATTTTAAGACACTATGCGCGTCACTGAAATTTTTTACAGTATTCAAGGTGAATCGAGCTATGCCGGGCTGCCGTGTACCTTTGTGCGATTGACCGGCTGTCCACTGCGCTGCACCTGGTGCGATAGCGAGTATACCTTTCACGGCGGCGTCGATCTGTCACTCAATGAAGTGATGGAGCGGGTCCGCTCGTATGGATGTCGGCTCCTGGAGGTAACGGGCGGGGAACCGCTTCATCAGCCTGAAGCCTTCCCCTTGATTCACGCGCTGTGCGAAGACGGCTGCACGGTATTGGTCGAGACCAGCGGCGCCATTGATGTCTCGCCGGTCGATACCCGTGCACATCTTATTGTGGATGTGAAGTGTCCCGGCAGCGGCATGATGGACCGCATGGATTGGAAGAACCTTGATCGCCTGGCCTCAAAGGACGAAGCGAAGTTTGTGCTTAAGGATCGCGCCGACTATGAATGGGCCTGCTCGATCTTGACGCAATACGATCTCGTCCATCGCTGCACGGTCCTCTTCAGTCCGGTCTTCGGCGAATTGGACCTCCGCCAACTGGCGGAATGGATGTTAGCTGATAAACTTTCCGTGCGGTTCCAAATGCAACTCCATAAATATATTTGGCACCCTTCGATGCGTGGCGTGTGAAGACACTATTCGTTAAACGTGAATCACCGAAACGAATGACCGGCAGTTCAGACGAGTAACGAATAACGATTCAGATTAACGGTTTTAAGGAGATCTGAATGGATGTGAAAGTAAAGCAGAGTCGCGTTGAGAGCGAACCGGCGGAAGTATTGGTGCTGAGCCATTTTGATGGTGAGACCGCTTTACAAGAAGAAGCGGCGGCCATCGATCGCGCCTTGCAAGGTGCCATTCGCGATCTGCTCAAGAGCGGCGAGTTTCAGGGGAAGAGCAATCAAACGGTGCTTCTCCATACGCAGGGAAAGATGTTTGCGAAACGCGTCTTGCTGGTAGGTCTTGGCAAGAAGAAAGATGCAAAGCTGGATTCTATTCGGCAAGCCATGGGGACGGCGATCAAACGCATCCGACAGGCCGGGGCTCGATCGTGTGCGACCGTCATGCATGGACGATCCATTCCGGATACCTCAGACTTGGAGTTAGCGCAAGCCATGACGGAAGGGGCTCTTCTAGGTGGGTACCAGTTCAACCTGTACCGCACCAATAATGGGGACCAGCCGAAAGACGTCGACCGGATGGTCGTCATCGCGCCTGAAACACAAGCACAAGCGGACATTAAGGAAGGCATCCGGCGCGGCCTCGCTTCGGCAGAAGCCGCGATGTTTGTACGAGACCTCAGTAACCATCCTTCGAACGTGATGACACCCTCTCGCGTCGCCGCCGAAGCTAAGAAGATCGGCAAGGAAAGTAATGTCCGAGTGAAGATTTTGGAACAGCGGGACGTGGAAAAACTGGGCATGGGCGCCTTTCTCGGCGTGGCCCGAGGCAGTCATGAACCGCCAAAGTTCATCATTCTGGAATACACCGGACGCGCAGCGGCAAAACGAAACGGCCGCCCCCGTCAACCCATCGTGCTGGTCGGCAAGACCATTACGTTCGATACGGGCGGGATCTCGCTCAAGCCGTCCGAGAACATGGAGCAGATGAAGGCCGATATGACCGGCGGCGCCGAGGTGCTGGCGACAATCCGGGCTGCCTCGCGATTACGGCTTCCGTTGCACGTCATCGGTATTCTTCCGGCCACCGAGAACATGCCCGGTGGCCGAGCCATTAAACCGGGCGATATTCTCAATACGCTCTCAGGGTTGACCGTCGAAGTGCAGAACACGGATGCAGAAGGACGGCTGATTTTGGCCGATGGCTTGAATTAT
>JAICXS010000446.1 GCA_025934615.1 Nitrospiraceae bacterium | reverse complement strand
AGCGTGCTCGTGGCTCTCATGAAAGCCACGATGGCCAGCGGTGATGGCTCCTGTGTTCAGTGTCATGGGCGGCTCCCAAACATTTGCGCAGCGGCCTGCGCGATACTTCTGACCGACGGCGGCAAAAACCTTCGCCGGCGGATTATTTCTTCTTCTCTTCCGGGGGAATCGGCTTGATTCCCACAGTCATATCGCTCGATTTCACATTCGAGCTGATCGATTTCATGTACCAGGTCAGCGCCTCAATCTCTCGCTCGTTCAGCCGTCCCTTGAAGCTCGGCATCACGTTCGAAAACGTGCGGACAATCTTTGCACCCGGATCGAGGACCGATTCGTGAACATATTTCTCGTCCGCATGTACAGTCGTTCCATCGCTAAGCGGAACCTCTGAGCCGAACATATCTTTCCAGGTCGGCCCGGTCTTGGTCTCACCCGTGACCGAGTGACAGGTCGAGCAGCCGAACATTTCGTAGAGCTTCTTGCCGCCATCAACCCATGACGTCGCATGCTTCAACGGGTCGGTGGCGTCGGCAAGGAATTCGTTGAACTTGTCATCCGGATCGACCACCGCGGTCGTGTGCATGATCGAGTGTCCAATTCCGCAATAGTCGGCACAGAAAACGTCGTAGGTACCGGCCTTGGTCGCTTGAAACCACATGCGGTTATAGCGGCCCGGCACCACGTCCTTCTTGACCCGAAACGCCGGGATAAAAAGAGCGTGAATCACGTCCTGCGATTCGAGCACCATTCGCACCGGCTTATTGAGGGGGACGTGCAGTTCATCCGACACGCCGCCGTTGGGGTAGACAAATTGCCATTTCCACATCTGCCCGACGGCTTTAATCTGCATTGCCCCGGGCGGCTCGACGACTTCGTTCAGGAAGCCCTTGAAACCCCAGTAATAAATCACGCCGACAATGATCGTTGGGATGACGGTCCATGTGACTTCCAAGGCATTGTTATGGCCACTGTGTCCGCCGCCTTCGTTCCCTTTGCGATGGCGATAGCGCCACATGAACCAGACCATCAGCCCGACAACGAGGATCGTGAAGATTACGTTGATCCAGTAAATGAAATAGAAGAGGTTGTCCACGTCGGGGGCGACGGTGGAGGCCTGCTCGGGAAGCCAGAAGGTTCGAGCCGCGTTTTCAGCCAGAATCGAGTGCCACATCATGATTGTCTCATTCAAGCGCCAATATTCTCAATCGACGCTCTGGGCTTTGCGACGGCGCTCGGCCCGCATCAGGAAAATGACCATGGCGGCTACTAAAAGCACCGTAATAGCGCCGCCGATCTTCATCAGTCCAATCGCCGCGAGGGCATATTTGCCCTGATGGCCGTCATATTGAAAACAGGTCAGGATAAAGGAATCGATCGTTGAGCCGATCTTCCCATGGGATGCTTCAACCAGTGAAAGCCGAACTGTTTTCTCGTCGAATTTCACGCCGTACAGGTAGCGCGAGATCTTTCCGTCCGGCGTAGCCACGATTAGGCAGGCCGGATGAGAGAACTGCCCGGCGCTTGCGATCCAGCGGTATTCAAAACCGGTCGCCTCCGCGAGCTTGTCGATCTGATCTACGCGGCCGGTCAGCAGATGCCAGGCATTGGCATCGCTGGCGCGGTGATAGGCATCGAGATAAGACTTCTTTTTCTCCGCTGCCAGCTCCGGGGTTTCGGAAGGATCGATGCTGACGAAAACGACCTGATAGTCCTTGCCGGCATCCAGCGACAAGTCGTTAAGCACCTGGATCAGCCCCTGCGAAGTCAGACTGCAGAGCATTGGGCAGCGATAGTAGCCCAGTTGCAGAATGACCGGCCGCTTGCCACCGTTGAAGTAGTCGCTCAGATGGACTTGCTTGCCGGTTTCATCGGTGAACTGCAAGTCGAGAGGAATCTTGGTATTCAGGTGTTCCTTGACCGTGACCGCCTTGGCCTCTTCGGGAATAGTGCCGGTCCCACCGCCGCCGATGAACCAGTTGGTCTTGGGAACCTGGAGCGCAGCGCCGTCATCGTCCGCAGCGCGCACCATGGGAGAACAAACTACCGCCATCGCGGCAACGACGAGGAACGTGAGAAAATGTCGCTGAAAAACGTCTTTCATTGCAGTGGTTCGACCCATCACTTTTGCGGGTTCGCCTGCCAGGGCACTTTGCCGCCATTTTCGGCAATGTCCTTCATCGCCTGATCGATTGGGATCGCGACGATTCCCTTTTTCTCATCCACCCAGCGATATTCGCTGATGCTCTGAATCTGCTCGGCCTTCCGCTGGGCTGCCGATTGATCGGCCATCGTCTGCCATTTTTCAGCAAGCTCGGCATGTTCCTGATACTGAAACCAGCCTTCGACGGTAAAGGCGATCACCACCAGCAGGATCGATGCGATGATCCCGATTGTGATGACCAGCGGCGTATTAATGCCTTCCTTTTGAGCCATGTCCGCAAACCTCTTAGATATTCGTAAAGGCCAGCGCGTCCTTCAGCCGCGGATCGTGAGTCGGGCGCAGATCGGCCCGCGACATGTTCCACACAATCGTCGCCACGAACAATCCGCCAAAAATCATCAACGCTCCCAGGTCAACGATGCTCACATGCAAAGCGCCGTACTCCGGCATTACCATCCAGTAGGCATCCACCAAGTGGAACGCCAGCACCCAAATCGCCCAGAGGAAAAGCAGCGTCTTATTGCGCTTCACATGACGCGACAGCAGTCCAAGGAAAGGAATGCAGAACTGGCCAAACAGGATCGCGATGATCACGCCCGACCATGAAGACGGGTGCT
>JAICXS010000275.1 GCA_025934615.1 Nitrospiraceae bacterium | reverse complement strand
CCCGCCTTCAAGTCATTCACTTGGGCGTAAGCGGCAGGGTGTGCGGTGGCAGAGAGGAACGCTACAGCCAATACACAGGCGATGCGAAGTCCCATAGGTTGTCTCCTTCCTCCTCCGTAGATGGGAAACCGGAATAATCGGCGCATTGGACATTGGCACAGTGATTCATATCGCTCATCAGTCGACCATGGGGAATGAGCACGGACGAACGTCTCTGGATACCATCGAAAGCTATACTATGACCGTCGTCTTAGGGCGAGATATCAGCGGCGTGATGAAGAAGCTGTCCTCAGAACAGCTTGTTATCATATCGTGCTACCGTGCAGTTCTCTCGTAGGGTCCGCAGAGAGTCCTGTGCGTGTGGTCAAAGTACAACGCATATTTGTCGGCAATGCCGAGTTCCAGGAGAACGCGAAACACTTCGTTTGATACTCGTGATGGCGGTACCTTCGATGCCGCTAATTCTGCGTAGATCGGTTGTCCTCTCTCCGGGCCCTTCATACATCTGCCTTACCTGTTGGGCATCGTCATGGCCATAAAATGCTGTACCTTCGGCTGAGCCGTTCCGATGTGATAGGCGCGAACTGTGTTCTCAACGGCCCGATCCGTGACGGTCACGCGGGCATGTTGGCGGAGATGTTCGGCCCAAGATTCGACCAGGAAGGCTTCGACATAACGTCCGCCGTCGGACATATCGGACAACAGTTCCCAACGAAGGCCGCCATCGCGGAGCCTCAAGCGCCGCATGCCTTCCATGGCGTCGATAAACCGTGCGGCGTGCGCCGGATCGATTCGGTATTCGACCGTCACGAACACCGGACCGTCTTCGGTCGCGGCTTCAAGCGCAGCCGGGATTGGCCAATGACCGGATGGCGTCAGGTCCCCAGCGCTCACATCGGAGAGAGGATAACGCCGTGCCAACGGCAGGGTGAGGACCATCGCGCCTGCAGCCAAGAGCAGCGCGGTCGGGACGCCGAAGCGCTCTGCCGTCCCGCCCCAGAGTGCGCTGGATACGGCCAGGCTGCCGAACAGGACGAGGAGATAGAATGCCAGGGCCCGTCCTCGAACCCATTCGGGTGCATTGAGCTGCACGCTCGTATTGAACGTCGTTAACATCGCGAGCCACGCCGCACCTCCCGATAGCATACTGCCTGAAATGAGCCAGACATTCTCCGAGAGCGCGAGCGCAAGCAACGTCGAGGCGAAGATCACGGTCGCCGCGGCCACCATGGCCTCTAAGGTGAGGCGCCGCCGCACCATCGGCATGAGCGTCGCCATGCCGATCGCTCCCACGCCAAAGCAGCCCAGCAAGAGCCCGTACCCGGCCGCGCTGAAGTCGAGACGGAAGCGGACGACAAGCGGAAACAAGGCCCAAAAGGCGCTGGCGCCAAGAATAAAGGCGGCAGCCCGGACAAGAACACTCTGCAGATGTTCGGCGTGGCGGAAGTATCGGATGCCCGCGCGCATGGCTCCTACGAAGCGTTCTGCCGGTGCCACGTTCTGCCGCACCGGCCGTTCCCAGCGATAGAGCACCAGCATGACCCCCAGAAAGGAAACGGCGTTGAGCAGAAATGTTGCCCCAGCTCCTGCTGCCGCCACCACAAGACCTCCGATCCCAGGCCCGACCGCGCGTGCCAGATTGAAGCCGGCGCTGTTCAAGGCAATCGCTCCTGAAAGGTGGCCCGCAGGCACCAATTCCGGAATGATGGCTTGATAGACCGGTCCATTGAGTGCCGTGCCTAACCCGAGCAGCGCCGTAAGGATCAGCAACCAGGCCGGCGTCATGAGATTGGAGAAGGTGAGGACACCAAGCAGCAGAGCCAAGAGAAACATCCAAGTTTGAGAAAACAGCACCAGCCGGCGCCGGTCGAGAATATCGGCTAATGCTCCAGCCGGTAAGGCCAATAGGAAGAATGGCACGGCCTCGGCTGTCTGAATCAGCGAGACCATGATTGGTGATGAGTCAAGCGAGGTCATCAACCAGGTCACTCCTACTTCCTGCATTAATGTGCCGATATTCGAGACGAGCGCACAGCTCCACAGCGCCATAAAGAGCCGTAGATGGAGTACCGCCCACGGTTCAGGGAGTCTCATCGGGTTTGACCTGCGATCGGCATGTCATACATGTAACATACAAACGGCCCATCATACGTAGCGTTCATACACGGCTACACTGCGGCGACTGACCGCCATTCCTCATCCAGTATTCTTGAAACGGTGAGTTGTTCAAAGCGTTAGAAATGATCTGCCGTTTGCTGTAAGCTACGTGCAGTGAGAATGAAGGAATGGAGCGGACCAGGATGAAATTGCAATCGCTGACGATAGGGATTGCCGTCATTCTTCTGGTAATGTCGCAAGAGCCGGTCAGCGCGCAGCAAGACCGATGGGTTGAGGAGACGGTCTGCAGGTGGCCCTTCAACTTCCTTCACCATCAGCCGGACACGATTACTTCCTTCAGCTTCAATCAGTACGACAGGCACTTGCCGAGGACCAGGTTCCCGCGGTTCAACGGTCCATGGACCGTCTCATCATGATGCTAGGGACAGAGGAAGGAGGTATTTCCGCAGAAACGGCGCGATGGTTGCTTTACGGGTCCGTGACGCCAAGTCAGTATTTGGATCAGAGCGCTCAATCGCATCTCCGCCTCATTAACGAATTCTATGTCGTCGACGAAGTGTCCGAGGTATTGCGAGAAGCAGGGGGCAATACCTCCGACCATCCGGGGGGCGGAGTGTATGCGTGGGAGTTTGCACATCGCACATCGTCCTCGGAGTATCGGCGCCTATGGAATGGACCTGTCTCTCCGGTGCCCATGCTGGGACTGGGTGTCGTACTGCTCATTGCCGTAAGCGTCGCTGCGTTGCTGTATCGTGCCGTTCGGGACAGACAAGGCAACGGTAAACCTACGCTGGGCCGCCCTCGGCATGCGGCCTGAGCGAGAAACGTCTTCTACCACGCCATCCGAATGAAAACGAGCGGCCGTGGATGCGAATATCGCATCCCTCACCGCTTCGGCCGAACAAGCTCGCTTTTCTCCAGAGGGTCCGGCAGCGGCGCCAAAGGGCCGCTCGGTTCCGCGGCTTGAGATCGAGGCTGGCGCAGGGAGCTCTGTTTCCCGGCGAGTTGCTCCCGGATCGCGTGCAGGGTGCGTAGAGCCTCTTGGTACGCCTGCTCTTGTGCGTCAAGCAGTAACAGAAGCCGATCGTCTTTATCCTGGACAGCCATTCGCACCGCGGCGAGGTCGTCGCTCAACAGCGCTTGCTGGTCCAGCGATCGTTTGACAACTGACTCGAGGACGTCCAATCGGCTTTCCTGACCTTGCCTGACGGTGAGCTGTTTCTCCTGGGCGTCCATCTTTTTCTTCGTGTCCTCCAGCGCCCCTAAACGACTCTGCATCTGTTGCCGTGTCTGCAGAAGCGAACTGTTCACGTGATTCCGAAGCGCCTCTAGGTCGCCATTCGTGGCACAGCCCGGCAATGTCAGCAGACCGGCCGCCAAGAACGCCAGATTGACCGTCGACGTTCGTCTTCTATCCATAGGCCACCTCCTTGTTACACCTTCGCTAATGGAATGCAATTGCCTCCTCTCCTTAGACTTCACTGTACCAGGCACGCTGTCAGTGCTGCACGGACTTGCAAGGCGTCGTCCACCGGTCGTTGCTCACACACCGTGTGAGCGAAAAACCTACGATCATATTTGATGGTCACTTTGCGAATGCATCCATGTATGATGGAGCGGAAATATGACGGGCAGTGACGGCCGTATCGACTTCACCTCGAGGCGACTGTCCGCGCGATTCACGATCTTATGCGTATTGCGCAAGTGGCACATTTGACGGAGAGCGTTCCGCCGAAACTGTACGGGGGCAGTGAGCGGATCATTGCTTACCTGACCGACGAACTTGTCCGATCGGGGCATGACGTCACGCTGTTTGCCAGCGCAGATAGTGTGACTACCGCTCGACTGGAAGCCGTCTGCGGTGATGCAGTCCGCAATCCCGACACGGAAAGCCAGCGCATGGTGCGGTTGGTCATGTTGCAAGAGCGTGTACTCCAGTTGTCGGCCCAGTACGATATCATTCACGCGCATCTCGACTTTTTGGCGTTTCCGCTCGCGCGCCGGTCGAAGACTCCTATTGTGACGACCGTGCATGGCCGGCTCGATCTTCCGGAACTACAAACCGTCTACCGCGAATTTTCTGAGGTCCCGT
>JAICXS010000019.1 GCA_025934615.1 Nitrospiraceae bacterium | reverse complement strand
GCAACGTCAGCCATGCCGGTGGGCCAACTGGAACGCGACTGTTCATCATGGACTTCCGAGAGATCTCTATCGGTTCAATAAGGGTAGCGGCGGCTATTTGGCGTTTCTCGGACGGTTTTCTCCGGAGAAAGGTCCCGCCGCCGCGATCGAGATCGCCAAACGAGCCGGTCTCCCCCTACGTATCGCGGCTAAACTCGATTCAACCGATGTGGCGTATTATGAAAAAGCCATCACACCGCTCTTATCCCACGGTTCGGTCGAGTATGTCGGAGAACTCGCGGATTGCGAGAAAAATACCTTTCTCGGGGACGCCGTGGCTCTCGTCTGTCCATTTCGGCCGGAATCGTTTGGGTTAGTCCTGATCGAGTCTCTTGCCTGTGGCACGCCTGTCTTGACGTATAATCATGGGTCGTTTCCGGAAATTATCGAAGATGGCGTGACGGGATTTCTCTGTAAACATCTCGATGAGATGGTGCAAGCGGTCGACCGGCTCTCGGATATCGACCGTGCCCGGTGCCGACGGTCATTCGAGGAGCGCTTTACTTCTGCGCGCATGGCACGCGAATATGTTCGCGTATATGACGACATTGTCCGTGACTCTGTACTAAGTGAAGACCTTTGCGGGTCGTAGGGGTGAGCATGGATGTGATTACACTCATCGGGCTGGTGGCCGGTACGTTGACCACCATTGCCTTCCTTCCACAATTGACAATGACATGGAAGTCCAAATCTGCGAAAGACGTGTCGCTTGGCATGTTTCTGATATTTTGCAGCGGCGTGGCGCTTTGGTTGATCTATGGCATCTTGATCGATGCTCTCCCGATCATCCTGACGAATACGGCTACGTTGATTTTGTCCGGTGCGATTCTCATGCTGAAACTCAAATATGGTTGATCGACGGGGCCCTATCGAGTGACGATGACGTCCAGCCGGCCGTGCTTTTTCAACACCTCCACCTTGACCGACTGATCCGGCCGTCGTTCGAATCGAAGATCCACTTCTGCATCGCCGACGCGAAGCCGCTGAACCTCTAAGTCATCCACAAATTCCGGGAGCACCGGACGCCGTACGATCAGTTGGTGCTCAAAGGCCGCTGGAGTCAGACCCAAGATCGTCTGCACCATGTAAGGAATGGCTCCGGCGGCCCATGCCTGGGGATGGTTTGCCGCCGGGTAGGAAACCGGCGTGTCATACTCCGTGCCGCTAAAGCCAGAAAACAGCTCCGGCATCTGATAACTCCTAAAATGGCTCGCGGCTTTGACCAGCCCTTCGAATACACGCACGGCGTGGTGATCCAGACCATATTGGCGAAATCCACCCACGATTAAGGACGTATCGTGGGGCCAGACGCTCCCCAGATGATACCCAAGAGGGTTATAGGCGCTTTCCTTTTCAGACAATGTGCGAATGCCCCATCCACTAAACATGTCGGCGCTCATAAGACGGTCTGCGGTCAGTGAAGCTTTCTCGTCATCCGCAATGCCTGCCCATAATGCATGGCCGGGATTGGAGGAGATGACGGTGACCGGCCGGCCGTCTTTTTCAAGCGCCAAGGCATAGCATTGGCTATCAGCCATCCAAAAGTCCTTATTAAATCGGCGGCGCAATTCAACAGCTTCGCGATTGAGTTCACGCGCACGAACCTCATCGCCCGCTCGGCCATACAAGTCCGCCATGCTGACGAGGGCCTGATAGGCATAGCCTTGAACCTCTACAAGCGCGATGGGAAAGGCAGCGAGTGTGCCATCTTTCTTGACAATCGCATCGCCCGAATCTTTCCAGCCTTGATTCTCCATCACGGTGTCGGGGCCGCCGGCATAGGTCAGATACCTTCCGGCCTGGATGCCCCCATAGCGCGACAGCCATTCGAGCGCCCGTTCGATCGGCTCGTGTAATTCGTGAAACAAGGCGAGGCTTCCCGTCCAGGCCGCATGGCGACCGATCAACATCAAAAAAAGCGGGGTCGCGTCGATCGATCCATAATAGGGCGTGTGAGGAATGAGGCCGATGCGCGCCGCTTCTCCGACCCGCAATTCGTGTAAAATTTTGCCGGGCTGTTCCTCCCGCCACTCATCCACGTGCCGGCCTTGGTAGGAGGCCAAGAGTCTAAGCGTATGAGCGCTGATGCTAGGATCGTACGCAAGCATCTGCCAGGCCGTAATGAGACTGTCCCGACCGAAGAGCGTGGCAAACCACGGCACGCCGGCGGCAAAGAACAAGTGGTCGTGAAGCTTCATCCGCAGCACCCGGAGGTCGCGGAGCGAACGATCGATCAGTTCCTCCAGCAACTGACTATCGCTGAAAATATCGGTGGCAGAAGCCAGCCACTTGTCGGAGGCATCTTGCAACTTGGCTTCCAAGTCTTGCACATCCGGCTGACGGTACGTCGGCATGGGCACGTCGCGCTCCTTGGTTTCTTCAATGACGAGCGAAAGGCGCACCTGTGTTCGCTCACGCGGCGCCAGGCGGAAGCGATACTGCACGGTCGTGCCGTCGATCAGGTCAGGGGAGGGAGCGAAATGGATGGACAAGCGGCGTGACAGACCGTCTTTCCCGTCATAGCGAAACTGCAACAGGTCGCTCGTCCACACGGGAATCTGTACCAATTCGGGAAACGGAGGAAGAGCGCCTCTGACGACGTACACGTCTTCAAACTCCGCGCGAAACGTGAGCGCTACGGAAAACTCTGCCGGCTGCCGCGCGAAGTTCTGCACCGTCAGCACGTCATCGAGGGCGGGTATCTGGCTATCGAGAATGCGATGCCATCGCACTTCGATTTCTTCGCGCTGAAGCACTTGGCCATTGGTGACCTTCATCTTGAGATTCGCGAGATCGAATTTCGCCATAAAGCCTCGGGACGCTGTGGCGGCCAACGGCGCCAAGCGCATCCCCCCCAACCGGATGTCGTACCCATTGAGGTACCGGCAGTCATGATAATAGAGGCCGAGACCGTGGCCCTCTTCTAATGGAACCGTGCCGTCCGGATTGGTGAGAAAGAAGAGATCCGCATCCTTGATCACGATGGCGTCGGCAAGCCCGCTTGTTTGGGATAGCCGGCGGGGTCGTGGCGTCGGCGACTTGCGGCTCTTGTGATCTTCAGACAATGCAACTGCCGGAAAGGTGGAGAGGCCAAGCGATGAGAACGGCCAGCGGAGGAAAAATGGAAGCAGGAGAAAACTCCGACGTGAGATCGATGTCCTCAGAGGAGATCTCCTTATCTCGAGCAAGGCAGCGTTATGACGAGGCGAGCGATTACTTCACCTCTGCTGCTCAGCCGTCGCCATATCATTAGACACAGTACTATGGGTGAAGCCCGCTGGCTGTCAGTCTTCTTTGCCAGGGTTGTCGTTAAAACAGGACGGCAAGATGACGAGCCGAAATGACGGAAGAATCGTAAGAGAAACAGCTTGCCAATCACGCTCTTTCCCAGGGCGCAAAGTAGAATGGCAATTTAGAATGGCCGGTTCAGTAGGATTTCCGCCCAAGATGCCAAGAGAATAGACAGTCGGCACGTCTTCACGATATGTTCGGTGCAGAACGTTCGATAATCGCATGATTTCTAAGACAAGGGAGGACGGCCCATTGATCAAGGATAAGTGTATGGCTGAGGTCAACCTGTATACCGACGGCGGTTGTCGTGGAAATCCAGGGCCGGGGGCAATCGGAATCGTCATTTGCGACGGCGGGAGCGCCGTCCTTCATGAGCACGCCGAATGTATCGGGCTCACGACAAACAACCAGGCCGAATATAGGGCGTTGATCAAAGGATTGGATTTGTGCGCTCGCTACACGCATGGTCGTGTGTGGTGTTATAGCGATAGTCAGATCGTAATTAAACAGGTGACGGGAGTGTACCGATTAAAGAATGAGGCGTTACGTCCGCTTTTCGATGAAGTTAAACAAAAAGTGCAACACTTCGAAACCGTCGTGTTTCAGCATGTTCGCCGAGAGCATTCGATGATTATGAAAGCTGATCGAATTTTAAATGAGGCGTTTGATGGGCGGGCCTTTCCGAGATTCTCATAGCAGGGGTGTCCTCGCCGCGCATGCATCCAATCTTATAAGGTCCCTTTGCCGGACCTATCCGTTATCGCAGAGCGGGACAAGCCATTAGCAATAAATTGCATGGTGAAGTGTCATCACATGGCTGCGAACAGAATTATTTGCCTGATGCTGTCGCGGTCGTGAACCACCCGTCGACGATTTGACTGAGCACTTCAACATTGAACGGTTTGAGTAGATAGGCATGAGCGCCTGCCCGCATCGCAAGAAGTGCACGCTCCTTACTTTCCCCTGCTGTAATTACCATCACGGAAAGTTGATGAGGCATCTTTCCAATGCGATGCAGGACATCAAGACCATCGATGATAGGTAAGCCAAGGTCCAGTATCAGGCCGTCCATGGTGCCGTGCTCTAAGATCTCGAGGGCGGCGCGTCCATCTCCGGCCTCTTCAACCAAGTACCCCTTGGCCGACAGTCGATCGACAAGAAGCCGTCGGATGTCGAAATCATCATCGACCACGAGCACACGTTTACGTTCCGACACGTCCCATCGCCGCCCCTCTTTCTTCTTCCGACATGGAAGGGTGAAATGAAATTCAGCCCCCGTCTTCTCTGCATTGCATACCGACACGTCTCCACCATGGAGCTCGACGAGGTCTTTGACAATCGACAACCCCAAGCCTAGGCCTTTCACGTGCGTCTTACCCTGAAGGCCAATACGGAAAAACGGGTCAAACAATTTAGGCAGCGCGTCGGACGGAATGCCCGGCCCCGTATCACGCACCGAAACGCGTGCACGCAGGGTACTCTCCGGTTGGATCTGTACCGAGATTGCACCGCCTTCGGGGGTATATTTGATCGCGTTATCGACGAGGTTTGTCACAATCTGATGGATTTTATCCGCATCACCCCACACCGTGATTTCATCGGTTCTTGTCCGGACATCCAACCGTTGCTGTTTGGCAAGCGCCAATGGACGTAGCTGGTCGACCGCCTCGCTGACCACATTCGGTAAATTGACCTCTGATAGGGCTAATTCAAGTTTGCCCGCTTCGATGCGAGCACGATCGAGAAGGTCCGCAATCATTCGTGCGAGACGTTCGCCATTTGATTGAATCCGCGTCAGATATTCCCCCTGCCGTTGGCTCAGCGGTCCGGTCAGCCCATTCAGCATATTATCGATAAACCCGCTGATACTGGTGAGGGGCGTTCGCAGCTCATGCGATACATGGGCTAGGAAGAGCGATTTGACCTCGTCCATCTCCTTTAATTTCTTCACCGCCTGCTCGAGCTCCGTTGTCCGTTCACGGACCATCGCTTCCAATCCGATGCTGAGGGCCTCGATTTTTCCGTAGGCCTCAGCATTATCTAAAGCGACGGCGAGTTGACCGGCGACGGTCGTTACGACTTCTACATCGTCCTGCGTGAGGGCTTCCGGACGTATTCGCTGCACCGTGATGGCGCCGAGGATACGTTTCTTCGTCTTGAGCGGGACGCTAATGAAGGATTTCGCGCCTGTGAGTGCAAAGAGTTGCCTATCAATGGGATGCAGCCGGCTCCAGACATCTTGGATGTCCTTCACTAAGATGTGAGTCTCATGCAGAATCACCTCGGATTCGAGGCATGGCGGCGTCGTAACCGGCACTTCAATCGTGCGAGCGAACGTCATAATGTCCTTGGACGCACCTACGATACGGACATCGCCGAGGACGTGCCGATCGGGATCGTAAAAGGCCACCATGGCTAAATCGTACTGGAGATCGGTCACAATCGACGTCAATACATTGTCCAGCAGTACGTTCCGATCCAATGCGGAATTAATGATAATGCTTGTCTCGTGGACGGTCGTGAGTTGATTCACCTTGCGCTGAAGCTCGACCGTTGTTTGCTGTTGCTGCATATATGCTTCGCGTAGCTCTTCATGTTTCGATTCGACGGAACGCATCTGTTCCTGAATTATACTTTCACGGGTGTTCGACTCCCTTTTGGTCGCTACTTTGAGATACGACAACCATACAGACCCGGCGGGGAGAAGCGACAGCATGACCGCTTCGATCACTGACATCCAGGGGTAGCCCCACCGCAAACCAATAAAGGCCATCAACATACTGAGGGAGCCGGCCACGACCCACGGCGAGAGACGGGAGGTCTGCGGTTCCCAGTGAAATTCCCATTCGCAATACTCGTCGCCGTTCACGATACAGGTTCGGTCCTTCACCGTGGCAGGCTTGAGATGATGCACGGCTTCCGGAATAGCGGCGATGGCGCCCTTTGCCACCTCACAGATATTTGCGACACAGGCCTTGCGATACTTGCCGAACTGACGATACACCGAGTCGGTAAACTTAATACGCAGGATAGCGCTTGATTCATTCACACTCACCGTTTCAAAGAAGATAGACCCCCTCGCATACTTTTCGCCAAAATAGGCAAACGTCTTATAGATTTGGGGAATGGAAAAAGGCCGCCCAAGGGTCCGTATAATCGGCAAAATAAACTTTTCCCGGCCATATCGAATATGGTATCGAGGATCCTGCGATAGCATTCCGGCGAAGGCGCTGAGGTAGGTCACGGCCTCATAGGAATAGCTGTTCCACGGATTCTTGAGAAATGCGGCGGTCACATGATAGGCGGGATCAGAGATCCGCTCGTTCATGAGACGCACCAATTCCTGAACAGCGTGCTTGCCGGCCTCTGGACCTTTCGCGTGGCTGACGACTTCTTCTAGAAATTCGACATGGCCGCGCACTGTCACACCACTTTGATCTTGAATCTTCTCGCCGCTTGGCAGAATCCCGAACGGTTGGAATTCCATCATGCCCTTTTCAGTAATGGGATGCTCCTTCGACAGCAAGTCATACGCAAATGGTTCGCTCGAAGTTGCCGACGCGAGCGTTGAATGAGGGGCATTATTCATAGTGTCTAGCATGCCTGTCCAAAACAGACAGGAAACGCCGGAAACAGGTTTATAGCCAGTGCAGCCGTTACTCGGAACGACATGCCGAATTAAATTCCTAAAAATTCACACGCACATTAACGGCGCCGACGTGCAATGTGCTGTGATAGGTGCCATTTACCGTGGGATTGAGATTGCCCGTAATGGTTCGCGATTCATAAAGGAGCGCCTGATAGGCCACGTCGATACCGACCGATTGAGTCTTGACAGAACCGAATCCTATGCCTTGGCATGGTAACAATCCAAACAGCAAGCCTCCCTCTTTGCAGGTGGCTCCTAGTCCGATCGCCACACCATGGTGATCAGCGTCAGGAACCGCCGGATTAAACGTTAGGTCGGGCACGGGCGTTTGAGAAAAGAGATAACCGCCGCGTAGCGCCACTTCCCATGACGGCAGGAGCGGCAGTTGAAGCCACTTGTATTCCGTTCCGAAATGGGCAACGAAACTATTTCGCCACTGTTGCGGAAATGGCAACGTCGTGCCGTTCGATAAGTGCACGTCGAGATTTCGGTTGGATTTCCATCCTGCAAAATCTAAATCGAATTCCAGTTTCCACTCGGTGAGACGGTTTCGGATCGGCCATATTGCGAAGGCTCCGGTTATTATCTGCGGTAATACCAAAGTCGTCTTGGCATCGGCAGCCAATCCGCCGTTCACGCGAAACTCTCCGTTCATGTGCAAGGTGGCCTGACTTCTATAGATAATGCCGATATTAGCCACTGGTTTTCCGTCTTCATTGAGAAGCGGGGTATATAGAAGGCTGACGTTAAACCCTGGCGCAGTCCCTTTGCCGTTCACCTCGATGGGCGTTCCCCGCGGAATTGCTCCTCCCCCTGGCCAGGTTGATTTCACTTCCGATTGACCTTCTCCTAAAAAATTGCTGAACGTATAGATATCCGCGCCTACACCAATGGCGAGATGCTCGTTGAAGCGAAAGGCCAGCGTCGGTTTAATATCGACTAACGGAAGTGCAGCCGAGGTCGCCGCACTGGAGAAGGGGCCGTTATCGGGATAACGTGTGAGTTGCCCGAATGGCGAAATGATCCCGAGCCCAACTCCCCAGTCCCCCATTCTAGACCAGCCGAAGTCCTTGAGTCGTGCGCTGACATAAAAATTGCTCGGTGGCGGGATGGCGATGGCCCCATTAAGATCTCCGTGAGCGGTGGCGCCGGAAGGACTACGGAACGAAAATCCGCCTCCAACTAGATTCGTGCCGGCGGAAACTTGAAGCCGGTTGAGTTGAGTCATGCCGGCAGCGTTGTAGTAGATTGCGGAGGCGTCGTCCGCTTGCGCAGCAAACGCACTCGCTTGTCCGGTTGCGGAGGCGCTTTGGCTTGTAATGCGGAACGCTTCTCCGTTCGCCTTGCTTGGGGCAATACAAGCGGCCGCCAAGGAGACGAGACATGAGAGTGCGACCAGATTTTTCATCCATATTCCCATGGCGATTTAAGCCGATCAGGTCAGGCCGATCGCCTGCGGGTCATGCGGACAAAGAAAGCACACTCTGTACCAGCAAGAAAGCGGGTGTTTTAAAGCGGGATTAAATTGAAATAACGCTGCGTTGTGCAGTTCGTGTGTCAAGATGGGGCGGAAAAAATCATTATCGCATGTATCGATGTAGATACGGGGATTGAACAACACGATACAGCGCAATCGGCCCGGTACGTAGCTTTGAGCAAGCGTGATAGAGCGCAATCATGTTCTCTCCATGTGCATTGTCGTCATACTGCGCTGTTAACGTTCTCCTTATAGGTTACCTCTCATGAATCGTACTCGGACATCGTGACTGTCGTTATGGCTTCGGTTCGTTCTGTCGTTCCGGCAGGCGGGCGGCATGCGTGGAATATTTCACTACGTCCGCATCGTCGAGGAGCGCCTGGCGAATTTGGTGGATGGCCTCTGAGAGGGCCCAATTCGAATGTGACCCCGGTTGATTTTGTTTGTTCGGAATGAACTCGTCGGTTGCCGCGGCGTGACCATGATAGGTCCCAATGCGGGTCCCATCGGGTGTGCGAAGAACCAGATCGACATCGACTTTTGTGGCGGCGGTATACGTATCGACGTCCATTAATTTAGCGACAGACTTCGCATACGGCACTTGGGTCCATCCTTTCGGCCGATACGTCTCATAAAAAGTATTGATGGTCCCCGTCAGAATTGCGTCGGGATGCTCGACGTGGGTATCGATCTCTTGAAAGACGCGATTCTCACGAAAGTCTTTCAGGACGGCCGCCGTAATTGGACCGGACAGTTCCCCGGGCTCGGCGGTCTTGACGTGCTCGGCCACAACCCCATACGGCTGGCCGGGCGCCTTCGGGGCATCTTTCAGCGGATGCAGTTCGACGCGTAACGGAATCGTCTGTGGGCTCTCGCCCAACGAAATTTTCGGGACATAGTGCTGAGCACATCCAGCCAACAACGCACAGGTACCGACAAGGCAAGCGGCAAGTGACGATTTCATTCTTGTCTCCTTCAAAATAGTTGGGCTACGCCTCTTATTTAACTATCTTGCTAGCCGTATGCGCTGTCAGGAATTTGGAAGGTGCTCTCAAGAGGACCCGAAGGTGCCGATGCGGGGAAAACTGAGGATAAGAAAGTAGCTCCCCGGGGTGAATGTGTCTCGACTTCTCGAGCAATCATAAAAAATAGAAATCGGGACTAAACCATTAGCCTTAAGGATCTCGCCGAATTACAGAAATGGCCATGATGATGTAGGATATGGACCTACATCATTATGGTTGATCGCTTCGCCCGCACAATCCTTATCGTTGATGATGATTCGGCGACGCTTGCCGCGCTTGTGGGCCTATTTGAATTCCATCTCCCGGGACTCACTGTACTGACGGCCACAAGTGTCAGGGAAGCCGAGCCGCTCTTACCCCGTGCCCATGTCGTCCTGTGCGATATCGTCATGCCGGAACAGCCGGGCAATGTATTGCTCGCGGCTGCTCAGCGGTTGACCCGCATCCCGCCCGTGATGATGATGACGGGTTTTGACGATCCCGCTGTGTTCACCAGACTGCGCGCATTAGGTGCTGCGGCGGTCTTCCTGAAGCCGCTTCTTCGAGATTCGATCATCCCGGTGATTCGTCGGCTGCTCGATACAGATTCTTCTCCCGTCCCATCCCATACGCCGGCTGATCCGTCGCATCCTCCATTACATCATCGTCTTCTTTCCGTACCATCTCACCCCATACCAGGAGGTTCCCATGCGACGAGCAGGACGGCCCTCTCGAGTCCACACCCCCACCATGATGGTGGTGGCGTATGATGCCTGGCGCGTGCACGGCACGCTGCGAAAAGCCGCCGCACAATTGCAGTTGAGTCATGAGCGCGTGCGGCAGTTGGTCCGGCAGGGCGTGGCCCATGGACTCGTGCCGCCGTTGCCTCCCAAAGATGCCATGCAGCCTCTCAATCCCTTTTGCGATCGAGCTACGGCGAGGCGTTTGCTCCAGCAGCACGGGACGATCATCGCCATTAGCCGGCTCACCGGGTGCTCTATCACCCGGCTCCGAGGTCGTCTCACCGAGTATGGGTTTCGGAACCGGCAGCTCGTGGCGTGGCATCGCGATTATCGGAAACGCATCGTGGCTAAGCGGCGCTATGACGCGTTCGTAGCCAAGCATGGCGGCGCGCATCCCACCACCACGCAACTGCAACGGTCGGCTGAAGGCAGGAATCTGGATGCCTTTATCCGGCGGCATTGGCGTTCCACCCGGGCCTTTCGCCGCGCACATGGCATCCGCATACATACGGCTGTGTTCGACGCATCGATAGGGAGGGCGGCATAATGAAGAAGCGTATCGAGGAAGTGCGCCATCGTTGTTGGGTGATTTTGACTCGGAAGACCCACCGGAACCGTTGGAGCTATTGGATCTCCAATCGAGATCCGGCAGACGTTGACGAGAGTGTCACGTCGTCCAAGTTGGCCAAATATTTTAGGCCGTTCACGTATGGCGCCCTCCACGCCGAATTAGCCGGACAAGGGATTACCGCTATTCCGTCGCCGCAATATTTTCTCCCGACTCCCGAGGAGCAAGAAGAGCAGGCGGAGGCGCTGTTCCGGCACATTACCGGATAAGCATTCCTTTAATAGATCGGAACTTTAGACCAAGGAGACCGCATGATTTACGAGCAACGCTGGTGGACGGTGACGAATGAGAGCAATAGTCGCTATTCGCCAAACCCCATATTTG